>JAYVOY010000471.1:0-4115 GCA_043757645.1 Verrucomicrobiota bacterium | reverse complement strand
ATGGTGAACCAAAAATTTGCAAATCAATGGCCGCGCCGGACTTACCACGCCGTGAGCCGCCGAGACGGCGGCGCTCCGCCAATTGCATGGGTTCGGTTAAGTCTTCGGCTCAAAAACGCCGCGGCTCCCGGCGGGCTTTTCTCCGCGGGACCGCCGCCGGGAAGCCTCCGAATTCGAGCGACCTATTTCGGGTTGCATCTGCAACCTGTTTTACGTCGCGCCCGTTCCGGCCATTTTTCCCCGGCCAATCCAGTGCGTCCAAGCGCGCGCAGAAATTGTCTCCCGCCCGGCGAAAACGCGGCTCAGAAAAATGTCTTTGGCCCACCGTGGCTTTGCTGTTCAATCGCGCGACCATGAGCGCGACGCATCCGCTGACGACGACGACGTTTGAGCTGACGGGCTACCGGACGATCAAGACGCTGGGGGTGGTGCGGGGCATCGTGGTGCGGTCGCGCTCGGTGATCGGGAACATTGGCGCGAGCATTCAGAGCCTGTTCGGCGGGAACATCACGATCTACACGCAACTCTGCGAGCAGGCGCGGGATGACGCGTTCCGACAGATGCTCGAGCACGCGGCCACGCGGGGGGCGAATGCGGTCGTGGGCGTGCGCTACGACGCGACGGATATTGGGCCGGGCATCACCGAGGTGCTGTGTTACGGGACGGCGGTGGTGGTCGAGAACGCGCCGGGGTTGCCGGTCGCGAGTTGAGGGCGTGGCGCGCGGGGCGCGGCGCGTTCGGACCGCCGCCGTCTCGGCGGCTCACGGCGTGACCAAGCCGGAGCGGTCGAGAAGTCCGCGGGTTCCGGCGCAGGCTGTTCGGTTCGCGTCCGTGGGTCGGTGCGTTGGGAAAATCAAGCCGCGCCGCGGTTTGCACGCGGTGAGCCGCCGGGACGGCGGCGGTCCGCCCACTTCGGAAGCGGAAGCGGAAGCGGCATTGTCAGCAACAGTAGCAGCGGTTTAATCTCATCTCCTTATGGCTGGACATAGCAAATGGGCGAAGCTCAAGCATTTCAAAGGCGCGATTGACGCCAAGCGCGGCAAGATTTTCTCGAAGCTCTCGAAGGAAATCACCATCGCGGCGAAACTCGCCGGCGGCGATGCCGGGATGAACCCGCGGCTGCGCATGGTTTTACTCAAGTGCCGCAGTTCGAACATGCCGATGGAAAACGTCGATCGCGCGATCAAGAAGGGTATCGGCGGCGACGGCGGCGCGAGTTACGAAGATCTCACCTACGAGGTGTACGGCCCGCACGGCGTGGCGATGCTGGTGGAATTGAGCACGGACAATCGCAATCGCACGGCGGCGGAAATCCGCAGTTTGCTGACGAAGAACAATGGTTCGATTGCGACATCGGGTTCGGTCACGCGGCTGTTTCACCGCAAGGGCGAGTTCATCATTTCGCGCGAGGCGGCGAAGGAGGATGACTTGATGGAGGTGGCGCTCAATGCGGGCGCGGAGGATTTCAAGGCGGCGGAAGAGGGTTACGAGGTGATCACCGAGCCGGCGGCGTTCGACGCGGTGAACAAGCAGATCGAGGCCAAAGGCATCAAGTGCGAGGCCGCGCACCTGACGTTTCTGCCGGTGCTCACGGTGCCGTTGGAGGGCGCGGCGGCGACGGCGGTGTCGCGGTTGGTCGATGCGCTCGAGGACAACGACGACGTGAAGGAAGTGTACACAAATGCCGAGTTCCCCGAGTGAAATGTCGCGGCTGGGTCGGTGCGGGACCGCGACAGTTCGCAGAATGAAGCAGCCGTGGCGCGCGCCGCGGCGGGCGGGGGCGGGGCTGTGGCGGGAGGAGTTTTCCCAAGCTTTTGGCGGGGGTGGCGTGGTCGAAACGGGTGCTGGAGCGCCGAACTCCAGTTCGGCGCGGACGCGAATCGGAGACGCGCCGATCTGGAGATCGGCGCTCCAATTGAGAGGCGGAGTTTCGGTACGGAGTCCCGGCTTCAGCCGGTCGGACGTCCCACCGGCTAAAGCCGGGACTCCGTACCGTTTCTTCAACGAAAGGTTTTCCTCGTGAGTGACGAGCCTTCACCGGGGGGGAAGCCGTCGCTGGCGGTGCGGTTGTTGACGCTGCTGGCACACGCGGTGCAGAAGCATCCGCGGTGGTTTTTGTGGCCGCAGGTTTTCTTGTTCATCGCGAGCGTGGCGTACACGGGGCTGCGGTTGGAGTTCTCCACGAGCCGCGATGATCTCGTGGGCGCGGATAAAAAGTACCACCGCAATTTTCTCAATTTCAAAAAGGAGTTTCCCGGGCAGGACGATTTGGTGGTGATCGTCGAGAGCGAGCGGCCGGAGAAGAACCGGCAGTTCGTCGAGCGGCTCGGCACCAAACTCGAGGCGGAGACCAACCTGTTCACCGACGTTTTCTACAAGGGCGACCTGAAGATGATGGGGCCGAAGGCGCTGCTGTTCGTGCCGGAAAAGGATTTGGTCGAACTGCGGCGGACGCTCACGGACTTCAAGCCGTTCGTGCAGAAATTCTCGCAGGCGACGAATCTGAACGCGCTGTTCGAGCTGGTGAACACGCAGTTCCGCACGGCCAAACGCGAGACGAATGCGGAGAATGACGCGCTGGTGGCGGCGGTGCCCGCGTTGCGGCGGATCATCCAGCAGGCGGCGGATTCCGTGGTGCGTCCGGGCACGCCGCCGTCGCCGGGCGTGGCGGCGTTATTCGGCGACAGTCCCGAGGCGGATCAGGAGATTTACATCACGTTCAATCACGGCCGGATTTTTCTCGTCACGGCGCACGCGCGCTCGGAAAAACAGAACGAGGCGGCGGTGGTGCGGTTGCGCGAGTTGGTCACGGAAACGCAGCGCGAGGTCGGCGGCGTGAACACGGGCATCACGGGCGAGCCGGTGCTCGAGATCGACGAGATGAACCAGTCGCAGTCGGACACGCTGCTGGCGACGTTGGTGTCGCTGGCGATCGTGGCGTTCATTTTCATCTACGGCTACAACGAGACGGGACGCCCGCTCAAAGCCAATCTCTGCCTCGTGGTCGGCCTTGGTTACACGATGGGCTACACGACGCTGGTGGTCGGGCATTTGAACATTCTCACGATCACCTTCGCGCCGATGTTGATCGGGATGGCGATTGATTTCGGCGTGCATCTCGTGTCGCGCTTCGAGGAGGAATTGCGCCAGCATCAGACGGAAAAAGTCGCGATCGAGAAGGCGATGGTGAACACGGGCCTCGGGATTTTCACGGGCTGCTTCACGACGGCGGGCGCGTTTTTCGCGATGGGCATCACGGATTTTCGCGGCATTCAGGAGATGGGCATCATCGCGGGCGGCGGGCTTTTGATTTGCTTGCTGCCGATGATGACGCTCTTGCCAGTGCTGTTGCTGCGCGGACGGCAGAACGTGATCGACCGCAATCTCGCGCCGGTGGTCGATGCGCGCGCGCGCTTCGAGCGGCTGTGGCTGGATCGGCCGGTGACGACCATCGTGGCCACGCTCGCGTTGTGCGTGCTCGCCGGGTGGCAGTCGCTGCGGGTGAAGTTTGATTACAACCTGTTGAACATGCAGAGCGCGGGTTTGCCCGCGGTGTTGTTCGAGAAAAAGCTGATCCACTCGGCATCGAACTCGGTGTTGTTTGGCGCGGTGGTGGCGAAGTCGCTCACCCACGCGGCGGACCTCGAGAAGCGCCTGAGCCAGTTGCCCGCCGTGGCGAACGTGCGCTCGATGAGCCAGTTTTTGCAGGGCGATGACGGCGAGAAGCTCAAGTTGATCCACGCCATCAAGGCGGATGTCGCGGACATTCGTTTCGCGCCGCCGGACCGCGGCGCCGTGAATCTCGCGGCGTTGAGCCAGACGCTTTATTCGTCGCAGGGATATTTTGGGCTGGCGTTGGAAGAGGTGAAAAAAGAGGGCCAGACGAATTTGCTGCAACAGCTTCAGAGCGTGAGCGACGCGATCACGCAGTTGCGCAAACAAATGCTCGCGCAAAATCCCGCGGTGGCCGCGGCGAAACTGGCGGCGTTTCAACAGGCGCTGCTCGATGATTTGCGCGACACGTTCCGCAACATTCAGGAGCAGGATGACCGCGGGGGTTTGCAAATCGCGGATTTGCCCGCGCCGTTGCGCAACCGGTTCATCGGCGTGACGGG
>JAYVOY010000470.1:0-4115 GCA_043757645.1 Verrucomicrobiota bacterium | reverse complement strand
CGCGCGGCTACATTCTCAAATCGGATGCGGGCCGCGATTTGGTCGCCGCGATTTTGGCGATCTCGCAGAAGAAACCGTACTTCAACACGAAGGTGGCGCGGTTGGTTTCGGAAAGCTTTCTCAAAGGGGGCGCGGCGGCGGTCGCGGACGACGACACAGTGAACAGTCCGCTCACGCCGCGCGAACGCGAGATCGTGCAACTGCTCGCCGAGGGCAAGGCGAACAAGGAGGTTGCGGACATTCTCGGCATCAGCGTGAAGACCGCGGAGACGCATCGCACGAACATCATGCGGAAGCTGCATTTCCATTCGATCGGCGAACTCGTGCGGTACGCGATTCGCAACAAATTTGTTTCCGCGTGAGGCCGCGGGGGGGTGCAATCGCTGTGTGAAATCGGGGTCGCAAAACCTGTGGTTGTCGTTGTGCCTTTCCGTGGGCGTGCATGTGACGGCGGTGGCGGTCCTGCAACACTGGGGCGTGGGCGCAAAGCGAGCGGTCGGCACGCGGCGCGCGGCGGCGGCGTTGGAGGTGATCGTGATGGAACCCGCGCCCGCGCAGATCGCGCGGGTTGCGGCCGCTCCAGTGGCATCGCCGCCATCGGTTGCGCCACCCGCAAACGCGCCACCCGCGCCAACGCGGGCACCCGTGGCACCCGCATCGCGCGTGGCGGCAGCGGGTCCGAAATCACCACCCGTGTCGGTGCCACCGAGACCACCGACGCCCGCACCAATGAAAGTGGCGTCGTCAACCCCACGCGTTGAGGCCGCGAAATCGCGCGTCGATCCGGCGGCACCGGCGGCACCGCCCGCCGAGGTGGTGACGCCCGCGCCCGCGGCGGCGAGGCTTGCGACCACGCCATCCGCACCAACCACGGGGTCGCCACCGCCGGCAAAACCATTGCCGAACAGCACTGCGGCCACGGTGGCGGCGCCGTCCGCGCCAATGGTTGCGCCTTCGCCGACGCGAACGCCCGAGACGAAAAATGTCACGGGCGACGAGCGCGAGGGCGTGGGGAAATTCACCATTTCGCTGCCGGAATACCGCAGCAATCCCGCGCCGATTTATCCCGATTCGGCGCGCCGCAAACGGCAGGAGGGCGTGGTGTGGTTGATGGTCGAGGTCGGCGAACAAGGCGAGACGCGGGCCGTGGCGGTGGAGCGGAGTTCGAGTCACGCCGCGTTGGACGAGGCGGCGGTGACGGCGGTGCGCGGTTGGAAATTTGCGCCCGCGCGACAGGGGGAGCGTCCGGTCGCGGCGCGCGTCGAGGTGCCGGTGCGGTTTCGGTTGGGGAATTGAAATCGGGGATTTGCCCGCAGAACACGCAGAAATGGGGCGGAAATGGGAGATGTCGGTTGACTTGCGGCGAGGGAATTTTCAATCCGCCTTCTCTGCTTCAATTTCCTTTCTGCGTGGTCCGGGTGGTCTGTGGTCGAAACGAGTTCCGTCTCGGCGGTCACGCGAGATCACAACTCGTCCTCGCGCTCAGTGTAAAAGAGGCGGTGGGCGCGGTCGTAGTCGGCCTCGGGCACGAGGACGCGGGCGGGGCGGTTCAGATCGCCATCATCGGGTTGCGCGGGGTCTTCAAATTCCTGGGTCGCGGCGACGCCGTGTTTTTCGAGCATTGTGACGAGCATCTCGGTGTTCACCAACGGACCGGCGTAGAACAACTTCATGCGCGCAGCGTGGCACGGCGGCGCGCGGAAAAACATGGGCAAAAAATTTGGGGCAAAGGAATTGAAACCGGGAAAAAGTTTTCATTCCCTTGCCCCAAAATTCCCCTGCCAATGCGGCAGGCAGCGCGTGCGGCGTCCGTGCAAGAAAAAGATCGAGGCTCGACTCCCGCGCGGCGCGGTCTTAAATCGCGGCCATGAAATTCGCCATCTGCAACGAGATTTTTCAGGGTTGGAAGTTTGAGGACGCGTGCGCGTATGCGAAGCGGGCGGGCTACGACGCAATTGAGGTCGCGCCGTTCACGATTGCCAAACACGTGACGGATGTGCCCGCGGCGGAGCGCGCGCGGTTGCGCGAAGTGGCGCGCGCCGCGGGACTGCCGATCACGGGAATTCACTGGGTGCTGGCGCAGACGGAGGGGTTTCATCTCACGCATCCCGACGCGGCGGTGCGGGCGCGCACGGCGAAATACATTTGCGACCTCGTGGATTTTTGCGCGGACCTTGGCGGGCAGCGGATCGTGTTCGGCTCGCCGAAGCAGCGGAGTTTGCTGCCGGGCGTGTCGTATCAACAGGCGTGGGCGTGGGCGACGGAGGGTTTTCGTGACGGCGTGAAGCACGCGGAAAAACGCGGTGTGGTGATTTGTTTCGAGCCGCTCGGGCCGTCGGACACGGATTTCATCAACACGGCGGAGGAGGGAATTCGGTTCGTGAAACAACTGAACTCGCCGAATTTCCAAATCATTCTGGATGTGAAGGCGATGTCGTCAGAGGCAAAACCGATTCCGCAAATCATCCGCGAATCGTGGCCGAACTTCGCGTATTTCCACGCGAACGATGCCAATTTGAAGGGGCCGGGTTTTGGCGATGTGGATTTCCATCCCATCGCGGCGGCGCTGAAGGAGGTGGGCTATCAGGGCTACGTGTCCGTCGAGGTCTTCATTTTCGACGAGGGTCCAGAGGTTATCGCGACGAAGAGCCTCGAGTATTTGCAGCGGACGTTTGCGTGAACGCCGCGCTCGGCGCGCTGCACAAGGCGCTGGAATACGAGTTTAAGAAGGGCGCGTGAGTCGTGGCGTGGCGGCGGAGTGTGCTGGAGTGGCCAGCGTTGGATTTCCCGCAGATGCAAGGCGACCGCAGATGTTTTCAATCTGCGGTCGCCTTGCATCCGCGGGGTTTTTTTTTGTTCGCGTCAGGCTCACGCGCCGGGTGCCGGGTTTGCCGTGAGGCTTGCTTGGGGCAGTGGCGGCGGACAAGCTGCCAAGCATGAAGCGACGAATAATTGTACTTTTGATGGCGGGATTGTTGGGCGTGGCTGTGACGGGCTGTCTGAATTGGGTCGAGCAAACCATGACCTACCGGCATGACGCGAAAGCCGACGTGGTGCGGGTGTTTCAGACTTACCACGGGCTGTTCGCGTCGGACGGCGAGGGCGAGTTGTCGAAGGAGGAGACGGACCAATTCGATTCGGTGCTGAAAGGGCAACGGACGTTCTTTTTTGCGAATTGGATTTTTGAATTCACGCGCGCGCAACTCGAGGAGGAATTGGCGAAATCCGCGGCCGCCACGCCCGATGGCGACGGTGAGGAATTGGCGCGGAAACAGGCGCTGAAGCGCGACTTGGAAGCGCTCCTAAAACTGGCGCTCGACAATGTGCGCGTGGAGAACGGGTCGTTTTATCTCGATGCCCAGAAGCGTTTGTGTGGGACGCAGCGGGTGACGATCGGACGGTTCTCGCAGGTTGTGGCGGCGGCGAACCGGGTGTTGCGACAGGTGTATGCGCTCGAGGCGGCCAAGCCGGAGAAGAGCGACGACGAGCGGGCCTTGCTGAAACGGTGGCTGGAGCGCAAGGAGGACAATGTGGTGGTCACGGGCAACCGTTTGCAGCTCCGGCTGCCGATGCCTCAGGCGGCGTATGAAAAGGATTTCGTGCAAAGCGAAAAGAGTGACAAAACCTTTCGCGCGCTTGTGACCAGCGGCGGCGAGCGGCGGTATGAAAATGACGCGATGACGATCCGCGTCGGCGCGGTGGCGGACGCCCAGACGAGCGTGCGGCTGCCGGTGACGGACACGGCGTATCGGGAGAATCTGCTGAAGTTCGTGCAGGCGCGGAAATCGCTCGTGGAGGGGTTCCAACCCGACGCGTCGAGGAAGGAGTTTTTCAATCCGGCGGCGGATGGGGGCAAACGTTGAGAATGCGCGGTCGGGGCATGGCGCGGGAGTGGCCAGGGAGCGGGCGAGCGGGGGAGGGTGCCGCGTGAAGACGTGGAATTTCCGGATCAAGGGCGGCGCGCTGGCGTTTGTCGGCTTCATGCTGTCGCCGTTGTCGTGGTGGAATGATTTGCTGGTGAACGTGCCCCTGGCGTGGGCGTTCGCGTGGGTGGTGAGTCTGGCCCACCGGCCGGCGTTCCCGGCGTGTTTTGTGTTGGGGTATTGGCTGACGAA
>JAYVOY010000469.1:0-4128 GCA_043757645.1 Verrucomicrobiota bacterium | reverse complement strand
ACTGGTCCAGCAGCCGGTGATACGCGGCGGTGAACTCCGGCAGCCGCCCGACGCCATCGAGCGCCTCCATCTGGCCGAACTGCGCGATGACGATCGTCGCGCCCGCCGTTTCGAGCTGCGCTTTCCACGATCCAAAATTCAGGTCGCGCCATTGCTCGTAAACGGTGTCCGCCTCCCACGCCATCGAGCGGAAGCGCGGCGACTTCGCGGCAAAGGCCGACGCCAGCAACGCCTCCAACTCGCCGGCCTTCGCATCGCGCACGAAGTTTTCCTGCCCGACGAACACGACCACTTCATTCGTGCCCAGGGCGAATTTCCCATCGGTAAACGGCCCGACCGGCGCGCTCGGCTGGGCGTCGCCGAAGCGGCTGAGAATCTCCGCCTCGGGCGGGATGGCGGACTCGGGCAGGACATCGATGGAGATATTGCGGAAGGAAACCTCGGCCTTGCAGTTGCCGTGGATTTGCAGGGCGATGACCCCGGTTTCGTCAATGCCCGCCTCGCGTTCGACCCAGATGGCGGTGCGCTGGCCGTTGAGGAACAGAAGAATTTGCGGGCCGGTGGCGACGATTTCGTAGGTGTTCCAGTCGCCGACTTTTTCGAGGCGCGCGACGAGATTCGTGTCGGCTTGGGCGAGGACTTTGCGGCGGCGCGATTCATCGTAGAGGCAGCCGGAGAAGCCCGCGCCGATGTCGGCCTGGAAGCCGGACATTTCGTGGGGCGGATTCGCGATGCGCTTGCTGCGGAACTGCACGCCGCTGTTCACGAAGCCCGCGGTGCCGACGAGTTTGTAGTCGAGACGGAGGTGGAAATTTTTGTAGCTCTGGCGCGTCGCGAGGAATTCGTTTTGCGGATTGCCGGCGAGAGAACCGCCGACAATCACGCCGTCGCGCACACGCCAGACTTTGTTGGTGTCGCCCTCCCAACCAGCGAGGGACTGGCCGTCGAAGAGCGGGCGGGGCGCGGCGAAGAGGCTGGCGGCAAGGCTGATCGTGAGGAGAAAAAGCGGGAGACAACGCATGGGTGAGGGAGGCTGGGAAATTTTTGTCACGTGCGGCTGGTTATAGTCGGCGCGGCAAAAGCGGCGCAAGCCCGCAACCGGACTCGGGCCTGAATCGGGTGCATCCGCGCGCTGGCCCCGTAGCGCTGCCGTCCCGGCGGCTCCTGGCGTCCGAACCACGACGCCCCGCACTTGGGTCCGCGGGCGGCGCGGGCCGACTGCGGGTGCCGGAAGCCGCAGTTGGGCCGACCCCGCAGACCGAGCACGCCGTGAGCCGCCGGGACGGCGGCGCTACGGTCCAGCGTCATTCCGCAGCGGCAGGAACGGGTGGTGGGTCGCGCGAAGGAAGCGAAGCGGGCGAAGGAGCGGGGCGGGTTTTCCTTCGCCCGCTTCGCACCCTTCGCGCGACACTTTTTTTCCGCGCGGCAATGCGGCCGTATCGAGGGGCGTGGCGTGCCGCACCCGCGGCAAATTGTTTCCCAAATTCGGCTTTGAAAATTTTCATTTTACACGACATTCGCGACATGAAAATGAAACGCCTCCTTCTCTGCTTGTTCGGATGGATGACGTGCGCGTCGGGGATGTTTGCCCAGACCACCGCCTTTGTTTATCAGGGAAATCTCGCTGTGAGCGGCACGCCCGCCAATGGCACTTACGAATTTCAATTCACGCTGTGGGACAGTGTGAGCGCCGGGGCGCAGGTGACGCCGACAGTGTTGGGCACGCCTGGCGGCATCGGCGTGACGAACGGGGGCTTCGCGGTGGTGCTGGATTTCGGCGCGGGCGCGTTGAACGGCCAGGCGCGGTGGCTTGAAATCGCCACGCGCACGAATGGTTCCGCCGCGGCGTTCACCACGATGGTGCCGCGGCAGAGCGTGCCGTTCGCGCCCTACGCGGTGTTCGCGACGGTGGCGGGCGGCGCGGCCAGCGGGTCGATCAGCAACGCCGCGCTGGCGGCCAACGCGGTGACGGGCGCGAAGATCGCCCCGAACGAGGCGGTGAAGGGAATCAATAACCTGCGCGACAACGTGACCCTGCAGGCCGGCGCGAATGTCGTGCTGAACACGGCGGGCAACACGATCACCATCGCGGCGACGATCCCCGCGGCGAACGGACCCGCGTGGGGAATCGGCGGCAACTCCGGCACCGCCCCCGGAAATTTTCTCGGCACCACGGACAATCAGCCGCTGGAAATTCGCGTGGGCAACACGCGGGCGATGCGGTTGGAACTCAACGGAGCCGGGCAGCCCAACCTGATCGGCGGCAACACCAACAACACCGTGGCGGCGAGCTTGGTCGGCACGGTGGTGGCTGGCGGCGCCACCAACTCGATTGGAAGCGGCAGTCACTGGTCCGTCATCAGTGGTGGCCGAGCCAACACCTTGGGCGGCGGCTCCTACACCGCCGGCATCCTCAGCGGCAATGGCAATGAGATTCAGGCCAATGCCCCGTACGCCATCATCGGCGGCGGGTACAACAATCGCATCCAAACCAACTCCCAGGCCGCCATGATTTTCGGTGGGTTTGGCAATACCATCGGTTCCAACGGGCAGTTTGCGGTGTTGGCTGGTGGGCGGGACAACACGGTGCAGGCCGATGCCACCTTCGCGAGTATCGCCGGCGGGCGTTCCAACACCAACCAGCCCTTGACCAGCTACTCGGCCATCGGCGGCGGGCGGTTGAACACCATTCAAACCAATGCGCAGTTCGCGGTGATCGCCGGCGGCTTTGGCAACACGATCGAACCCAACGCCCACTATGCAACCGTCGCCGGGGGACGGGAAAATGTGATCCAAGCGGCGGCCGTCTATGCCAGCATTGCCGGGGGATATCGCAACACCAACCAGCCCGCGGCGAATTACTCGGGCATCGGTGGCGGCATTCAGAATACCATCCAGTCGAACGCCCAGTACGCGGTCATTGGTGGTGGCAATTTGAATGTGATCGCGCCTGCGGCCGCGAGTGCGGTGATTAGCGGTGGCCGGCAGAACACCGTGCAGGCCAACGCCCTCAACGCGACCATCGCGGGCGGCTATTTGAACTCCATCGCCAATGACGCCTTCTACGCCACCGTGGTGGGCGGCCGGGAAAACCTCGCGGCCGGCAACTACGCGCTGGCGGCCGGCTACCGCGCGAAGGCCAATCATCGCGGGACTTTCGTGTGGGCGGATTCGACGGTGGCGGACTTGAACTCGACGGCCGACGACCAATTTCTCATCCGCGCCGGGGGCGGCGTCGGCATCGGGACCGCGACCCCCGCCAGCGCGTTGCACGTCAACGGCACCGTCACCGCGACGGGCTTTGCCGGCAACGGCGCGGGCTTGACGAACCTCAATCTCGCGGGCGGGAATTTTTCCGGCCAGTTCACGCCGTCGCAGATTCCGAATCTCGACGCGGCGAAAATCACGACGGGGGTTTTTGCCGACGCGCGGTTGTCCGCGAATGTTCCGCTGCTCAACGGGAACAACACCTTTTCCGGCCCGAACAATTTCAACGGCACCACGATCATCGCGGGCGGGAACAATCAGTTCACCGGGCAATTTATTGGCGATGGTTCGCTGCTCACGAACATCGTCGGCGGCGGTGGTGGCAGTGGTTTTCCGTGGTTCGCCGTTTCCTCGCCGACCGTCAACGCGCAGGCCAACGCGGGCTACCTCATCAACGGCGTCGCCCAATCCACCGTGACGCTGCCGCCCGCGCCCGCGGTCGGCGACATCGTGCGCGTGACCGCGACGAGCACGAGCGGCTGGCAATGGATGACCAACGCGGGGCAGCAAATCGTCAGCTTCGTCGGCGCGACGGGCACGGTGTTTTCGGCGGGCGCGAGCGTGGCCAATCGCGGCTGGCAATCCATCGCCTCGTCGGCGGACGGACTCAAACTCGTCGCGGCGGATTACCTCGGGCCGGCGTCGGCGGGCGGGCAGATTTACACCTCGACGGACGGCGGTGCGTCGTGGACGCCGCGCGGGAACAGTCACTTTTGGTTCGCGGTCGCGTCCTCGACCGACGGCACCAAATTGGTCGCGGTGGATTCTGTCGGCACCAATTCCAACGGCGGACAAATCTACACCTCGACTGACGCGGGCCTGACGTGGACGGCGCGCGAGACGAATCGTTTCTGGGGCGGC
>JAYVOY010000468.1:0-4128 GCA_043757645.1 Verrucomicrobiota bacterium | reverse complement strand
AGCGCGGCTGTGTCGCAGACCAGCCGCAGCCACCAGCTCCACCCGGACGCCGCACCCATGAGTCTGTGCTGCGGCTGGTCGAGGACGACACAGCCGCGCGCCGGAATTTTCAGACAGGCGCTTAGGCGCGCAGCACTTCGAGCAGCGAGTCGCGGGCCTTGGTGTGGCGCGACCAGACGGCGGCGTGATGCGAGAGGCAGCGCTGCATGATGGCCTGCGCGATGGTCTTGACGGTCTCGCCGGTGAGGCCGAGGTGCGGGGCGATGGCCTGGAGGTTGTGCGGCAGCCAGAGCAGGAGGCGCTTCTCGAATTCGCGGTCGCTGGCAAAGGTTTGGGTGATGGCCTGCGTGACCGCGCGGGTCACGCGCTTCTCGCGGACGAAGGCGCGGTAAACCTCGTCGCTGCCGTAAAACGGAACGTAGTCGCGGTCGCCATCGGGACGCGGGATGAAGCGCAGCTCGCGCAACGTGTAGTGCGAGAGCGGCGAGGCTTCGTCGAGGATCGCCTCACTGGTGTGGCGGATGATCGGGGCGGGGTCGCCGCCGGAGTCGCGGACCATTCCGGCGATGGCCGCGAGCGCCTGCGCGAGGTCCTCCTCGTCGCGTGGGAAGAGTTTGCGTTTCCACATGCAGTTGACGCCGAACCACACTTCCGCGGTGCGGAGGCAGCCGTAGATTTTCAAGATTTCCTCGCGCGGAATGAGGCTCGGGCGGGCCTTGAAGAAGGCCTCGAGCGGGCCGCGAAAGATGCTCGGGTGATCCTGGTTGCACAGCAGGAAGAGGAGTTCATCGAGATACGGATGCGAGCGGATGCCCTCGATCTCGAGGATTTCAAGGGCGGAATTAATCGTGTCGTTGAAGCTCGGCAAAAGTTTCTCCTCCTTGGGCGTGAGCTTCACCTTGGTCGAGGTGCGGATGAGCGTCTGGAGCACGCGCGAATCGAGCGTGCGCCAGTTGAGGCTGGTGATCTGCGCGATCTTGCTGGCGATGGCGGTCTCGGTGTTGGCGTCCTCGGCGCTCAACATGCCGCCGTAATCGTGAACGAGTGCGAGCAGGTGCAGCACGTTGCGCCCCGCGTCGGACATGCTGAGTTTGCGGCCGATCAGGTCGGCGAGGAAAACGACATCGATGAGATGGGTGACGAGGTCCGGCTCGTGCTTTTTGCGGACGAGAATATCCACGTCCTGCTCGGTCAACTCGCTCTGGTCATTGGCGATGATGCGCAGGCGCTCGGGCGTGCGCTCGACGCGGACATCGGCGCAGTGAATCGCGAGCGCGAGGCCGTGGCTCGAGGTGGACAGCGATTTGCCGGTGCAACCGCGCGTCATCTGGCTGGCCTGCGCGGTGAGGGCCGCGGGACCGCCGGCGATGAAGGGGCGGAACTGATCGACGCCGAGGAACATCCGGTACATCTCGGGCAGCGTGTCCACCTTCGTGAGCGGCAGCACGACGGCGGTGTTCGTGACGCGGTTGTCGATGACGAGGTGATCGTTGAGGCCGACGACTTCGACGGGCTTTTGATCGGAGATGACAATGTTGCGGCTGGCGCGGAGGAATGTGACTTCCACGCCGCGTCCGAGCGAGACGTTGCCGTGGCCGCGGTCGGGTTCCGCGCCCATGAAAAAGCGGCGCAAATCGTGGCCGGGCGCGCCGACATCGACGAAGCGGATGTTCGCGGGATACGGCGCGACGGCGATGTGGAACTTCGGGTTCTCCAGAATTTTCCGCGAGAGATCGCCCGTGACGCCGTGGAGTTCCTTGAGGATCGCGCGGATGTACGCGAGCGGCGTGACGACGCAACCACTGTCCCAGGTGAACTGTTCGCCCGCGGCGAGCTTCAGCGTTTCCCTTGGCTTCTCGATGAAACGATCCACCGCGTAAACGCCCGGAATGACGGCGTTGTGCGGGTTGAAAACCGCGTGGCCGTAGCGCGTGTCTTGTTCGCGCGTCGGCACGCCCAGGCTCAGGACGAGGCCGTCCTTGCTGGTGTGTGCCGCGAGCGCGGCGCGCAACAGCGCGATCCGAAAGGCCTCGTTGGGACGAATGAGATTGTCCGCCATCGAGAGCAGCAGGAGCGGGCGTCCGGCCCGGCCGATCTTGTCGAGCGCGTAGCGGAGCGCGCCGAGCGTGCCCTCGGGCTTGGGTTCCTCGATGATGTTCCCGGGCGGGATTCCCAGCGCGGCCATTTGCTCGCGCGCGAGCGGCACGCCGCTGCCGGTGGTGAGGATGAAAACATTTTGCGGCAGCGCGCAACCGCCGAGCGTGAAGCGCGCCACGGTTTCCTCCAGCAAACTGCGGTCGCCGAGGAAACCGCGGAACAGCGGCTTGGGATTGCTCTCGCACGAGATCGGCCAGCAGCGCGAGCCGATGCCGCCGGCGAGGACGAGCACCGTGCTGTTGCGGCAGACCCACGCCGAGCAGTATTCGAGCAGGCCGCTGAACGCGAAGTTGTTCGTCCAGTAGCTGACCGTCTTCGAGGGCGTTTGCTGTTCGTAAAAACCGTAGCGGTAGAAACCCTCCTTCGGATCCTTCATCGCGAGCACGGTGCCCGCGAGGCCGCTGAGGGGCTTCCACCACGAGTCATCGCCTTGTCCGGCCGCGATCAAACGCGCGCCGAGGCGGAGCACCTGCGCGAGCGCGTCCGTGCGGAAGGGCGAGGCCTGCTTGATCGTCGGGCCGAACTCCTGCGGGATCACGCCGCGTTCGCAGGTGCCGAGCGCCCACGCGGTGGCTTGGCGCGCGGACTCGACGAAGCGTTTTTCACCCAGCACGAGGCCCGTGCGCAACACGCCTTCCGCCGAGTAACAATGCGGGTGGAGCTGCGTGTTGCCGTCCTTGTCCGTCGCGAAACGGCCGTCCGCGAGCTGGCGCGTGAGGGCGAATTCGCACAGGCGGCGCGCGGCGGCGGCGTGTTTGGGGTCTTGCGAAAAGAGGAACAATTCGGCCAGCGCCTCGGCGATTTTCGTGTGGAAACTGCCGCGAATCTGCGACCAGCGCGGATGCTTGAACCGCAGTTCCTTCTCGCCCGTGCGCGGGTTGAGGATCGCGGGGAGCGACCCTTTGTCGCTGACGAGCGCGGCGAGTTGATCGCCCAGCGCGAGGGCGCCTTCGATGAGGTGCTCGGGCGTGATCAGTCCGAGCAACTCCGGCCGCGCCTCGAGATGGTGCCGCAACACCTGGTCGCGCGTGGCGTCGCACAACGCGGCGAGGCCGTTGAGACAAATGCCGTTGTCGAACGTGAAAATATTCCCGTGCGCGAACGAATACAGCGTGCGGTCGGCATCGGTGTCGCGGTCGAAATAAAAGCGCGTGCGCATCCAGCCGCGCTCGCTCGCGGCGAAATTCAGCAGCCACGCGCCCGCGCGCCACGCGTGCTCGAAGTGCCGCGCGTCGCCGGTCATCCGATACAGCGTCAGCAGTTCGCGGATCGCGTAGCCCGTGACCTCGGTGAAGAGAAACGCGGGCGTGCCATCATCACGCTGCGCCTCGCTCACCGCGCCCGTGGCGGGATCAAAAAAGCGCGGCAAATTGCGGACGTAATCATCGAGCAGACTGCCGAGAAAACGCGGTCCCGGCGCGGTCCCGGTGAAGTCCGCCGCGTGGCTTGAGGATTTGGGTTTGGCCATAAAACTCAGGTAAAAAAACCTCCCGCCAACCCGGCAGGCGCGCGGACCGTGGCAGAAGCCGGCGGCGGGGGAAAGGGCGTTTCTGCGACATTGGCGCGGCGGGGCGCAGCTCAGTTTCTTGCAAAGCACACAGAGGAATTCAGCCCCAACGGGGCTGCGTCCTCCAGCCCAGCCTCATCCTCCCGTTTGGCTGACGCCAAACAAGAAGACAAAAGCAACATACAAGGGTTGCCCGCGCCGCGCGGGCTACCCTGGGAAGGGTCGGGAATTATTTCGCAACCCCAACGGGGTTGTGACCGAACGCGGCGGTGCTGACACAACCCCGTTGTGGTTGCCTGATGGGTGGGCGCGGGAACCCAGGGTAGCTCGTTCCTCGCAACCCTGGGCTGGAGGACTCAGCCCCGTTTGTGCCGCACCCGGTTGATTGGACACCGGACAGGAAGGATTAGGCAGCTAAAGGCATTGAGGAATGGAAAGCAAGGCGTGCTTGGATGGGGGATTGG
>JAYVOY010000467.1:0-4141 GCA_043757645.1 Verrucomicrobiota bacterium | reverse complement strand
CCACTTGATTATCAGGCGTTTTGCCACGAACCCAAATGCCGGATGGATTAAATCAGCGCTTCCTTAATGCGTTCTCACCACTTCTTCTCTGCGCCCTCTGCGCCTCTGCGCGAGTTATTTTTTTCCGATGGGCGAAGTTTGACGCGCAGGCGCGCGGCTCTGAACCGGAACCCTGCAATTGAGCCACGGATGAACCACGGATGGAACACCGCTGGCCGGGACGTGGGTCACGAGCTTTGGTTCCAAGGCGGGCACCCTATTCGGTGAGTTGTCCAGACGGCGAAGAACCGAACGCACGGACTCCTCTGTCTGTGTTCCATCCGGGTTTCATCCGTGGCTAAAGAATAGTTCCGGCTAAAACACGCTTTGAGGGGCTGGATTACTTCCCCGGAGCGGGCTGCCCTTCATTCACGGTTTTGATTCCGCCGTCGCCGAAATTGAGGTTCACAATCCGGTGCGCGGGGATGACCACCAGCCCGGCATCCTTCCGCTGCGGATGCGTGATGAAGAGATAGTCGCGGGTCAGCCGACCGTGCGCATCCACGCTCCAACTGCCGTTCCCACCGGGGACCGCCCGGCTGTCGTTGCGGCGCGTGAAGCCGCCGGTCTTGCCGTTCTCCAGCTTGTATTCGACGGTCCAGATCACGCCTTCGGCCACGGTCTCGTTGCCGTCGCTCGGGCGGCAGCCCACGAGGGCTGCCGCCGCCAGACAACCCACTGCGAGTCGGACAAGGGCGGCGTTCATGCGAAAATCAGGTGTGCGAAACGCGCACCCACCGCAGCGCAATCAACTCGGGCTGATCTCGGGCACAACGAAGGGCTTGCGATATTCGCGCGTGAGCATCTTGTCGGCCTCGGGGTTGCCGAGGAATTTCTCGGTCTTCGGGTCCATCGTGAGGACGGGGCCGAGGGCGAGTTTGTCCATGTCGAGATTCACCTCGTTGGCGGTGAGATGGTTCTTCATGCGCTCGAAGGTATCGGTCGCGCCGCGGTCGCCTTTGATTTTCTCGAGGATTTCGCCGGGCGAATACTTGGTGCCGAGGCGATACGAAATGTTGCCCGTGTGGCAGAGCGCGCTGGAGAGGTGACCCTCGAGAATGTCCGCGTGCAGGTCGGTGTGTTTCCGGCTGCGGCAGGCTTCGATGAAATTGGCGAAGTGATCCGAGGCGCCGTTCCACTTTTTGATTTCCTTGCCGTCCTTGTCGTGCGCGCTGCCGCCGTTGTAGTTCGGCACGGTGACGTAGCCGCCCTCGCAGTGGATGACCACGCCGACGCCGGCACCCATGAATTTGTCCATGTCCTTCGCGCCTTTTTTACTGGGGAGACCGCGGACCTCGAAGATCAACGGGGCATTCTGGTAATCTTGGAAAACGATCTGCGTGTTGGCCGTCTCGCCATCATCGACGTAACCGACGCGCCCGCCGACACTCCAAACGCGCGGGGCGAGTTCCATCTCGCCGAGGAACCAGCGCGCAATGTCCATCTGGTGAATGCCTTGATTGCCGAGGTCACCGTTGCCGTAATTCCAAATCCAGTGCCAGTCGTAGTGGAGCTTCTTGCGGCGCAATTCGTCCTTCGGCGCGGGGCCGCACCAGAGATCGTAGTCGATCGTCTCGGCAACGGTTTGCGCGCCGTCGGTTTTGCCGATGGAGCCGCGTGGCTTGTAGCACATGCCGCGGGCGAAGAGGATTTTGCCGAGGTTGCCGGCTTGCACCCATTTGACGGCCTCGAAAATTCCCGCGCGCGACGAGCGGCTCTGCGTGCCGGTCTGGCAAATCTTCTTGTATTTGCGCGCGGCGTTCACGGCCTGGCGGCCCTCCCAGACGTTGTGGGAAACGGGCTTCTCGACATAAACATCCTTGCCCGCCTGCATCGCCCAAATCGCCGCGAGCGAATGCCAGTGGTTCGGTGTCGCGATGCTGACGGCGTCGATGTCCTTGTTCTCGAGCAATTTTCGGAGGTCGGCGTAACCCTCGACCTTGCCGTGTTTGCCGCTGAGTTTATCGACGTTGGCGCCGAGCACCTTGCCATCGACATCGCAGACCGCGCCGAGGCGGACGCTCTTTTCCTTGAGGCCGAGGTAGCCGCTGATGTGCGACTGGCCGCGGCCGTTGATGCCGATGACGCCGACGTTGATGGTCTCGCCGGGGCTTTTGGTTTGCGTGATGGCCGGGAACGGCATGCTCAGGGTGGCGCCGGTGGCCACGCTGGCTTTGAGGAAGTCGCGACGACTGAATGATTTCATGTGCTGATTTTTTGGTTGGTTGAACAAACGGAAAAAATTAACGGACGGAAAATGAACGGCGCGCGCGGGACTATTTCGCGGCGGTGGCCTTCACGTAATCCGCGTAATGTTCGGCGACCTTGGACTGCTTTTCGTCGCCCGCGTGGAAGTAGTAGCGGTAGCGCCACGTCACGGTTTTGCCGGTGGCAACCTTGTATTCGCCCGCCTTGCGATCCTTGGGGTCCTTGAGGTTTTCGAAGTGGCGTTTGCCAAAGGGATTCGCGCAGAAAAGCCCGTAGTCGCGCACGTGCCACCACGTGGGATGCCGCGGATTGGTGGGGTGATCGAAGATGGCGACACCGACAATTTTGTCGCCGACGGGGCCGTGATAATCGCACCACGCGGCTTGTTTGCCCCAAGTGGTTTGGTCGCGGTCGCCAGTGCTGAGGACGATGTTGCCGGTGGGTTTGCCGGCGTTGATTTTGCCGTGCTTGAGGCGCATCGACTCGGCGACGCGGATGGACATCGCGCCGTCCTTGTCGTCGCCGAAAACCAGCTCGGCGTCGCCCGCAGTGAAGGTGATGTCGAAGTCCAGCACGCGCTCGTCCTTGAGATTGTGAATGCGAATCGTGCGCACGTCGGTGCAAACCACCGTGCCGTTCGTGGCGACCCATTTGTTTTGCGCGACGATCACGCCCACGTCCGCGCCGTTTTTGAGTTCGAGAAATTTTTCGTGAACGACCTTCCCCTCCTTGCCGGTCTCGCCCCAAAAGCTGGTGCCGTTGACACTTTGGTGCCCGTACCAAAGGCCGCGGTGATGCTTGTGATCGGTCTCCTCGCCGGGGACGGTTTTCATCGGGAAATTGCGCGTCATCGGCGCGTCGCCAATGCCGATGACGGGATAAAAATACGGTCGCGGCACGTCCTTGTAATGATAGTCGGTGAAGAACTGGCCGTTGATCTCGACGCGGACTTTGCCGCCCTGATCGGTGAGTTGCACACCGTCGGCGGCGCAGGCAGCGGTGGTAACGAGGGCAAGGGCGAAAGCACACGCGAGGGCACTGCCAAAACGGCGCGGAGGAATCATGCGCGCGACGCTAGGATTTGGGTCGGAGGCGGTCAAACGAAAAGGGCCGGGAAGGCGCGGCAGAACGCACCTTCGGCGACTGCCCCCGCGGACCGCCGCCGTCTCGGCGGCTCACGGCGGGGGAAGTCCGCGAGGGCGATTCCCACGCCAGCTTTTGGTTCCCCATTCAGGGAGCATTTTGGGCCGTGGAAAATGCGCGCCTCCGCCCCATTTGGACGCTGTGAGCCGCCGGGACGGCGGCGGTCCTGCTGCATCGTTGCGGCTTAAACGCAGAGTCGCGGAGAACGCAGAGGAACGCAGAGTGGGGGGGCAGTAATTGCCCGAAAACAAAGGCGAAAAATGACGGGCAAAAAATAAAACCCCCTTTGCCTTATTTTTCGCCCCCTATTTTTCGCCTCTTATCCGGCTTCTCATTTTTGGCTCTGCGTTCTCTGCGCCTCTGCGTTAAAAATTGAGCGCCGCCGTCTCGGCGGCTCCCGGCGTGGGAAGTCCGCGAGGGCGATTCACACGCCAGCTTTTGGTTCACCATTCAGGGAGCATTTTGGGCCGTGGAAAATGCGCGCCTCCGCCCCATTTGGACGCTGTGAGCCGCCGAGACGGCGGCGGTCCTGCTGCATGGTTGCGGCTGAATTCGGGACAACTTCCGCTTGCTTCGCCAGCCTCCGACTTGGAACTGTGTCGGCGGTCCTATTTTTATGTCATTCACGCAAACTCAAACGTCCGCGGCGGCGGCTTCCGCGACGGCTCCGATTCTTCCAGGCGCGACCATCGGCGTGCTCGGCAGCGGGCAACTCGGGCGGATGCTGGCGATCGCGGCGCGCGAGTTGGGG
>JAYVOY010000466.1:0-4145 GCA_043757645.1 Verrucomicrobiota bacterium | reverse complement strand
GCTGGTGTTGAACCGCCAGTTGCCGCTGACGTGGAAGGGCGAAGTGGTGAATCCCGCGTGGGCCTTGAGCCACGTGGAAACCGTGGTCGCCCTGTGCGCCAGCACCGTGCCGGAATGGTTGCACCAATTGCGGCAGGATGGCTGGCTGCTGGCCGCCCGCGAGACGGGGCAACGCGCGCTGGCCCGTGTTCAAGCCTCCGGCGTGACGTGTGATCCGCGCCTCGTCGAACAGGCCGCGCTGAGTGCGCCGGAGACGGTGCTGGAGGTGGCGCGCGACATCCGGCGGAGCCACGCGGGCAGTTCGCATCCCGCGCTCGAAAAACTTTTTGGCCCGGAGTCGTTGAGTTTGGAGGACGCCATATTGCTGACCGCGTGCGACCGCGGACTGCTCCAGACGCCGGAGCAAAGACCCTTGGCGGCGAGCGTCACTCCACCCTTACCCCGCGTGGGTCTGGGGCAGGCTCGGGAAAACAGCTTGGGAATGCGCTTCGTGCCGGTGCCGGGGACCGACGTGCTGTTCTCCATCTGGGACACGCGCGTGCAGGACTATGACGCGTTCGTGCAGGCCACGGGGCGGGCGTGGGAGGAACCGAGTTTCACACAGGGACCAACGCATCCAGCGGTGAAGGTGAGTTGGGACGACGCGCAGGCCTTTGCCCACTGGCTGACGGAGAAAGATCGGCAGGCGGGCAAGCTGGGAACGGGACAGAGCTATCGGCTCCCCGCGGATTGGGAGTGGAGCGTGGCCGTGGGATTGAACGAAGCGCGCGGCGGTACGCCACAGGCGAAGCACTGCAAAATTGCCAACGTGTATCCGTGGGGCACGCAATGGCCGCCGCCGCGCGGCGCGGGGAACTACAGTCAGTCGCTCCGCGTGGACGACTACGAGTACACGTCGCCGGTGGGGAGTTTTGCGGCGAATCGCTTGGGGCTGTTCGATATGGGCGGGAATGTCTGGCAGTGGTGTGAGGATTTTTACAATGGCAGTAGTGGCTCCCGGGTGTTGCGGGGCGGTTCGTGGGTCGACGACGATTCAGTCGGTCTGTTGTCCTCGTATCGCGACGTCAGCACGTCTGTCCGTCGCGACGACGTCGTTGGGTTTCGGTGTGTGTTGGTGGGAGTTTCGTCGCGGTAGGTCTGGCTTTTGTACTGCGGTGGCAGAGCGCAGCGGCGACACCGCTTTCGCGCGTGCCGGGATGCCCCGTAAGTTCCCCCCCATCGAGCGTACCCAGCGCGCAACAAGTCCTCGGAAAAATTCGCCCATCCCCTCGTGCGTTCGAAAGCGCCGTCGCCGCTAGCGCTCTGCCGGCGCAGTACAAAAAGGGTTCCGCGCGCAGCGACGCTCCACCGCATTTTGTTCTTCCTCAATCCGTGAGGTTGGCGGGATGGCAGCCACGTGAAATCCCGACGCGGAAAACGGCTTCGCTGATTGACGGGACGCGCGGCGACGGGTAGCGGGTGGGGCGTGCCGGTTATTGCCTCGGATTATCAGCCACCCTGGTTTTTGCGAAATGGTCATGCGCAGACGCTTTATCCCGTGTTGTGCCGGCACGTGGGCGACGTGGATTATGCGCGGGAGCGGTTGGAATTGGCGGATGGGGATTTTCTGGATTTGGATTGGGCGCGGACGGGCGGGCGCGCGGCGGTGATCGTGTCGCACGGGTTGGAGGGTTCGTCGCGGCGGCGCTACGTGAAGGGGATGGTGCGCGCGTGCGCGCGGCGCGGGTGGGACGCGGTGGCGTGGAATTGCCGCGGGTGCAGCGGGGAGCCGAATCGGCTGCGGCAGTTTTATCACAGCGGGTCGTCGGGGGATTTGCGGCAGGTGGCCGAACACGTGGCGGGGCGCGGGTATGCGCGGGTGGCGTTGGTGGGGTTCAGCCTCGGCGGGAACATGACGCTGAAGTTGCTCGGCGAATGGGGCGCGCAGACGCCGGAGTGGCTCGCGGGGGCGGTCGCGGTGTCGGTGCCGTGCGATTTGAAATCGTCGGCGGAGACGATGGCGGGCTTCGCGAATCGCGCGTATATGCGGCGGTTTCTCGGGGATTTGCAGGCGAAGATTCGGTCGAAGCAGGCGCGGTTTCCGGTGGAGTTGGATGATTCGGATTTCGGCGCGCTGAAGACGTTTCGGGATTTTGATGATCGCTACACCGCGCCGCTGCATGGGTTTCGCGATGCGGAGGATTATTGGACGCAGGCGAGTTCGCGGTTTTTTCTGGAGACGATTCGGCGGCCGGCGTTGTTGTTGAACGCGCTAGATGATCCGTTTTTGGCGGCGTCGTGTTATCCGCGCGAACTCGCGGCGGGGCACGAGTGGCTCCATCTGGAGATGCCCGAGCATGGCGGGCACGTGGGCTTCGTCGGCGATGGGGCGCGGGCGGGGGAGTATTTCAGCGAGCGGCGGGTGGGGGAGTTTCTGGCGGGGGTGCTGGGGAATGGGAAGTGAATGGCCGCAAAGAACGCAAGGAGACGCAAAAAATGGGAGGCGGGGTGAGGGAGAAATTGCGGAGAGATTTTCACTAAGCCGTAACGATGCAGAAGGAGCGCCGCCGTCGCGGCGGCTCACGGTGTGGGAAAGTCCGAGGGGGCAAATTGTCCGGTAGCTTTTGGTTCACTATTCAGCCCGAATTCCGCAGCAGCGAGTGCGCGCCGCGCAGCGGCGCGGGGAGCGCACGCCGCTGGCGTGCAGTTTTCGGTGGCTCGCCGAAAACCTCGTGCCACTCACTTTTCTGCGCGGAGAGGAAAGTTAGAACTGGGACACGATGGTTTGGGCGGGCCGCCCAAACCAGCACGCGGGCCGCGTGCGCTCCCCATTCTCATTTCGGAATTCGGGTTGAACGGTGTGAGAGGGGGCGCTTCCTGAGCCGTAACGATGCCATTGGCGGAGCGCCGCCGTCTCGGCGGCTCAGGGCGCGGGAAGTCCGCGAGGTCAATTCCCACGCCAGCTTTTGGTTCCCCATTCAGTGAACATTTTGCGCTGCGGAAATGCGCACCGCCACCCCATTTGGACGGTGTGAGCCGCCGAGACGGCGGCGGTCCGCCAACTGCATGGTTACGGTTTAATCACCCCCCGTGCGCCCCGCCATTTCCTTGTGAAATTCCCGGCTGTCGCTAAATACAGGCGCATGGCATCAGCGAACGAAGTGACTCCGGGCAATGTTTCCGCGGCTCCCGCGCCGTCCGATTTTATCCGCGACATCGTGGCGGCGGATTTGCAGTCCGGCAAACACACGCGGATTCACACGCGCTTCCCGCCCGAGCCGAACGGCTACCTGCACATCGGCCACGCGAAAAGCATCTGCCTGAATTTCGGCATCGCCCACGAGTTCGGCGGCGTGTGCAATCTGCGCATGGACGACACGAACCCGACGAAGGAGGACGTCGAGTATGTCGATTCCATCCGGGCCGACGTGAACTGGCTCGTCAGCGGCTGGGCGGAAAATCAACTCGGACTGAAGGCCAAGGGTCAACTCGCCGTCGCGCAGACAGTCGCGGGCAAACCGGATTTCCTCCTCGCGCCAATTCTCCCCGCCGCCAACGCGGGCACCGCGCCGCTCGAACCTTTCTACGCCTCCGATTATTTCCCGCAGATCTACGAATTCGCCGTGCGGCTCATCCAGCTCGGCAAGGCCTACGTGTGCGATCTTTCGCCGAAGGACACGGAGGAATTCCGCGGCTCGCCCGATCGCGCCGGCAAGGATTCGCCGTTCCGCACTCGCAGCGTGGCGGAGAATCTCGACCTCTTCGCGCGCATGAGGGCCGGCGAATTTCCCGACGGCACGCGCACGCTCCGCGCGAAGCTCGACATGACGTCGCCGAACATCTGGCTGCGCGATCCGGTGCTCTATCGCATCCGCCACGCGGAGCATCATCACACCGGCGCGGCGTGGTGCATTTATCCGCTGTACGATTTCGCGCATTGTCTGAGCGATTATCTCGAGGGCATCACGCACAGTATATGCACGCTGGAGTTCGAGGTTCACCGCCCCCTCTACGATTGGATTCTCACCTCGCTCGAGCTGGCGCGGTCGTTGCCGCGGCAGATCGAGTTCGCGCGCCTGAGCCTCGGCTACACCGTGATGAGCAAGCGCAAGCTCATGCAGCTCGTCACCGAAAAACTCGTCACCGGCTGGGACGATCCGCGGATG
>JAYVOY010000465.1:0-4147 GCA_043757645.1 Verrucomicrobiota bacterium | reverse complement strand
GCGCGGGGAAGGCGGAGAGGAAACGGCGCGGGACAACGGCGCCGAGTTTGTTTGGGTCGCCGCGTTTCATGAGTTCGAGATCGCGCGCCTGACCGGGCTTGAAATCGAGCACGGTGCCTTTGTTGTTGCCGGCGGCGACGACGAAGAGCGCGGCGTCCTCGACGGCGGTGGCCATGCTCATGTTGAAGTGCGGCGTGCCGGTTTTGAGGTCGGTGATTTTTTGCTCGAGGATGGCGACTTGGTTGGTGCGGTCGGCGGGGGCGGGCTTTTTCTTTTTCAATTCGTCGCGTTCCTTTTCGAGCGCGGCGACGGCTTCGCGGGCTTTTTTCACGGGCAGCCAAAACTCGTCGCCCATCGTGGGGCGCTCGGCGTGGCGCACGCTCGCGAAGACGCCGGCGATGCCGTAATAATCCGCGGCGGTGATGGGGTCGGACTTGTGATCGTGGCAGCGCGCGCACGCGAGCGTGAGGCCGAGAAAGGTGCGGCTCAAGGTGTCCACATGCTCCTCCCATTCGTCGGCGACGGTGCCCTTGATGAGTTCGGGCGGGAGCTGGAGTTCCTTCCAATACGTCGGTGCGAGGCCGAGGAAACCGAGCGCGGCGCGGTCCGCGGGCGGCAGGTTCATTTGGTCGGTCGCGATCTGGCGCATGACGAATTGGTCGTAGGGCAGATCGTCGTTGAAGGCTTTCACGACCCAGTCGCGGTAGAGATGCGCGCCGCTGGTTTTCTCCAGCCACGACGCGGTTTCGTCCACGTACCGCGCGAGGTCGAGCCAGTAGCGCGCCCAGCGTTCGCCGTATTGGGGCGACGCCAACAGGCGGTCAACGGCGGCGGAAAATGCCGCGGGGCGAATGACGAATGACGAACCGGCGCGGCACTCGGCGACGAAGGCGGCGACCTCGTCGGGCGTGGGCGGGAGGCCGGTGAGATCGAAGTAAAGACGGCGAAGCAGCACGCGGGGAGCGGCGGGCGCGGCGGGTTGGAAACCGGCGGATTCCATGCGCGCGAGGAGGTATTGGTCACTGCGCGTGCGCGCCCACGCGGGGTTGCGGACGGGGGCGGGTTCGGTTTTTGCGAAGGGCTTGAAGGACCACGGGAGCGGGCGATCGGCGGCTTTCACGGACTCGGCGGCGGTGGCGGTCTGGGGCTGGAAAAGTTGCGGCGCGAGACCGAGAAGGAGCACGGCGAAGAGTGCGAGACGGCGGCGGATGAGGCGAGGAGAGAGGTGGTGGCGCATGAGATTTTTCAAAACGGATTTGGCCGCGAACGGGAGAATCATAGTGGCCGCCAACCGTCTTGCCAGCGGGCGTTCGGGCCTTGCGGGTGCCATTTGCAGACGTGAGGGCGGTGGTGAGGCTTCAGGGGAAAGGCGGTGAACACGTCCCCCACGAAAGCGCGCCAAAGCGAACTGTCCGGCGCCGGACGCGGGTTGGGATGATTCGGGCGTATTCGCGCGCCACTCCCGGACCGCCGCCGTCTCGGCGGCTCACCGCGTCCGAAATGCGTGGTCGCGCGGAAGGCGGAGGACGGGGATTGGGTCGGGGGAATCGAAAACCATCGCCTACCGCCGACCCTGCGGACTCGTCACGCCGTGAGCCGCCGAGACGGCGGCGCTCCGGAAAACAGCACGGCCCGGCGCGTTTCCCCCACGCGCAAAAATATTCTCCGCCGCCCGCTAATCCACCGAATCCAGAAAACTCCCCTGCCGCCGCGGATCGGGGTTCGGGCGCAGCGCGCGTTTCTGGCGCTCGCGATCACCGGCGTTGCGCGCGACCGGGATCGGCGTCTCGCTGTTGAGATCGAGGCCCGTCACGTACATCGCGGCGGAGCCGGTCATCGGCAGCGGGATGAAGTCCTGCACCTGCTGGAGATTCCACTTCTCCTCTTTGAGAAACGTTTCGACCGCGCCCATTTCCTTTTCCGTGCAACCCGGAAAACTCGACATGAAATACGGCACCAAATACTGCTCCTTGCCCGCGGCGGCGCTCTCCTCGTGGAACTTTTCCATGAACGCCGGGAAGTCGCCCGCGGGCTTTCTCATGCGGCGCAACACGCTCGGGTCCATGTGCTCGGGCGCGACCTTCATGTGGCCGGAGACGTGGTTCTGCACGAGTTCCTTGAGATACGTCGGCGTGCGCAACGCGACATCCATGCGAATGCCCGACTGCACGAAGACGTGCTTCACGCCCGCGACCTCGCGCGTGCTGCGCAGCAGGTCGAGCTGCTGCTCCTCGTTGATCCCGAAGTGCGGGCAAATCGTCGGCCACAAGCAGCTCGGGCGATGACATTTTTTGCACGCGTCCACGTGGCCGTTTTCGCACGCGTACAGATTCGCCGTCGGCCCGCCGAGATCGGACACAGTGCCGCGGAACGTTGGGGCTTCGGTGAGTTTTCCAATTTCCTTCGTCACGGAATCCACGCTGCGGCTGGAGAGAAATTTCCCCTGATGAAATCCCAAACCGCAAAATGTGCAACCGCCCGCGCACCCGCGCGACACGATCACCGAATCCTTGATGGTCGCGAAGCCCGGCACCTTGCCTTGGTAGGTGAAGTGGACATCGCGCATGAACGGCAGTTCGTAGAGCGCGTCCATCTCGGGCGTGTTCAGCGGGAACGGCGGCGGCTCCTGCACCACCGCGCGCTGGCCGTGCATCTGCACCATGCGCTTGCCGCAATACGGCGTTTGCTGGGCCTCGACGACTTTCGTCAGGCGCAGCAGGAGATTCTTATCCTTCTGCAATTCGTCCCACGACGGCAGCGTGATCGCGTCGGAAAAGTCCGCGGCCGCCGTGGCCTTCGCGCCGAGAAACAGCGCCGTCCCGCGGATGCCGCTCAGATCGCGATTGCCCTCGTTCAACCGGTTCGTGATCTCGCGCACGGCGACTTCACCCATGCCATAAACGAGAATGTCCGCCTTCGTGTCGGACAAAATCGACGGGCGCAATTTGTCCTCCCAATAATCGTAATGCGCCACGCGCCTCATGCTCGCCTCCATGCCGCCGAGCACCACGGGCACGCCGGGAAACGCGCGTTGCGCCATCTGCGCATAGACCACCGCCGCGTGATTCGGGCGTTTGCCGGGAATGCCGTCCTCGCTGTACACGTCCTCCTTCCGCTTGTGCCGCGCGGCGGTGTAATTGGAAACCATCGAATCCAAATTCCCCGCCGTGACGCCGCAATAAAGCCGTGGCGCGCCCATCCCTTGAATCGACTGGATGTCCTTCCAATCCGGCTGCGCCACGATGCCGACGCGATACCCCTCCAGCTCCAGCACGCGCCCAATCATCGCCGCGCCAAAACTCGGATGATCCACATACGCGTCGCCCGTGATGATAAGCACGTCGAGCTGCTCCCAGCCCCGCGCGTCCATCTCGGCGCGGGTCATCGGCAGGAACCCGGTGAGGTTTGGTTTGGTTGGTTTCGTGTGAACAGCCATGTCAACCGCGAGGATGATTCAAGTTGACGAGCGACGCAAACGTTAGCTTGGAGAGGTGCGAGCAGACGCGGAGCACCTTTGCGCCAGCACCGCTGGCCCTTGGGTGCGGAGTCCCGCCTTCAGGCGGCGAGACGTTCGCCGTCGCCGGGCCGCTGGAAAATGTCCACGGTGCCGCAAGTGCGGACGCCCCGCCGCCTGAAGGCGGGACTCCGTACCTTGGGCGGCGGCGATCACGCTCTTCGGTTCAGGCCCCACCCCACCGGGGCAGAAACCCCTTGCGACGCTTTCCGTCGGTACCTAGCTTACGCGCGCAAACCAGCACCCGAGCAACAACCTCCCGGAAATGCGACCGTTCCCGCGCCTGATTTTCCCGCCACTTGTCGCCCACGCCCCGCGCGCCAGCCGCGCGGGACGCGGTCGCGTCGCGTGCGCGCTGGTCGCGGTCGCGGTGGTGCTCGCGTCCGTGATTTCAGCGTGGGCGTGCAATGTGCCGGTGTTCCGCTACGCGCTTGAGCGCTGGCAGGCCGAGGCGTACGAGGCCGTAATATTTCACCGCGGACCGCTCACGCCCGCGGATCGCGCGGCGATCAATGCGCTCGAGAAAGTCCGCGAGGAACTTCACGCCAACCTGAACATCACACTCGCCGACGTGGATTTTCCGCTCGGTCGCTTGCCCGCGAAACTCTGGCAATCCCGCACCAACGCCGCGTT
>JAYVOY010000464.1:0-4155 GCA_043757645.1 Verrucomicrobiota bacterium | reverse complement strand
GTCGCGCGCCTGCTCGGCCTCGGTCGTATGCGGGGCCGGCACGCCAAAAATCGCGAGCAATCCGTCGCCGGTGAATTGTTTCAACACGCCGCCGTGGTCGGAAACAAACTGCGCCATCGTGCCCAAATACCGGTTGAGCCACGCATAAAGCCGCGCGGGAGTGAGCTGTTCCGAAACCGTGCTGAAGCCCTTCAAGTCGGTGAACAACACCGTCACCGTGAGCGCCTGCGCGCGCGGACGCCCACCTTCGAGAAACGAGTCGCGCTGTTCCCATGTGGCCTCCGCGATGTCTTTGGAAACGTTCCGCGAATACAATTTCATCAGCACCGCGCGCATCGCCTTTTCCTGATACGCCATGTGGGAGGTGACCAAAACGGCCGTCACCACAAACGCGCTCATCGCGGGCACGCACGGCAGCCACCACCCGGCGCGCAGCGTGAACCAATAAAACGCGGCGAACCCGAGCAGCACCAACGCCAGCGCCGCGGCGAAGCGCCACGGGTTGCGCACCCAGTGGCCGACGCTCATCCCAAGCAAACACCACGCGACAATCCACCCGCCCTCGAGCCACTCGGGCCAGAAGC
Organism: Verrucomicrobiota bacterium; assembly: GCA_043757645.1. Classification (GTDB taxonomy): domain Bacteria; phylum Verrucomicrobiota; class Verrucomicrobiia; order Limisphaerales; family BJHT01; genus BJHT01. Next base: position 3,571 of record JAYVOY010000464.1, on the reverse strand, counting down.
GCGCGGGCAACTGGCCATCCAACGCGCCGCGCACGAGTTGGTCGGCGGTCTGCGCGTGCAGCAACACCCCGTATTGATTGGCCTGTAGCGGCGTGTTCACGAAGTCGTTCACGCTCGCCGCCGCGATGCCGACGAAAACCATTTTGCCCGCGAGCGCGGCCTTCGCGGCGCGTTTCGACAGGACGTCGTCGAGCGACAAAATCGGAACCGTCCGCGCGCCGCGGTAGTCGAGGAGCATTTGGAAGCCGACCACGTTGTCGTCGTTGATGTACGCGCCGTCGTTCGGCGTGAGCGCGGTGAGCGCAAGTTTGCCGATTGCGAGCTGATTCGAATTGGCGGCCGTCCACCGCGGCTCCACGCCGCGCTGCCGCAGAAAATGGAACGCCACCTGACAGGCGATCGAGCGCAGCGGCTGCTCGTCGGCGAACGCCAGCAGCAGCGCGCGCCGCACCACGCTGCTGTCGCGGTCCGCCGGGAAATCATTGAAGCCGATGCGCGCGGGCTGGTCGTCGAGCATGGGCGGCGGCCCGACGGGATTGCCCGTGCGACCACTGTAGATGCAGATGAGATTGGTCTGGCGCGCGAGCGTGGCATTCAGCACGTTGGTGAATTGCCCGCTCCGCGGCTCGGGCAAATCGCGATAAAGATCGAGCCCGATGACGGCGGGCTGGTACTCCGCGAGCGTTTCCAAAAACTGCGCGAGCTTCTGGTCATCCAAGGCCCACCCGTATTTGCGAATGTCCTCCTCGTTGATGCCGACAATCGCCACGCGCTCCGCCTCGACAAAATCCGCCGGCGGACGCGCGACGATGAAATCGTAAATCTTCCACTCGGGAGTTTGGAACCAACCCACGCGCCAGACAGAAAGCACGATCACCAACACCAGCGGGCAAATCAGCACGCTGACGAGCAGCGGATTGCGGAGCCAGTGGCGGAAGGGTTTCACGTTGCGCGAGCCGAAGTGAAATCGTGCCGGGTGAACGTGTCGGTGAACAACGGCGCAAAATCGTCTGCATCGGGAATCGCCAACCCGGCCGCACTGACCTCCAAACCGGAGCGTTCACGCGCGAACCGGCCCGCTTGCCGGAGCGGAGCGCCGAGCACCCGCTCGGCGAGATTTTGGAGTCGGAGGCGCACGCCGAGCCGGTGCTCGGCGCTCCGGTTTGTGGAAAGGGGGGGGAGCGTCGCCGTGGCTTTTCTTTTCACAGCCAGTTCCCAATCAGCAAAAACGGTGACCAGTAAAACGGATGCCGGTAGTTCGGATCATCCATCAGGGTGCGTTGCGCGGCTTGCAGGGCGCGCGCTTTCGAGCGTTCGGGATGTTGCCGAAGTTCCGCGTAAAATGTGCTGATCAGTTTCGCGGACGCCTCGTCATCCACGCACCAAAGCGTCGCGATGGCGCTGCGCGCGCCGGCTTTGATGGCGACGCCGGCCAGGCCCAGCGCCGCGCGATCGTCGCCCACGGCGGTTTCGCACGCGCTCAGGGTCAGCAACTCGACGGGCTGCCCGCGGAACGCGCTCGGGCGGATGAGGCTCTCCAAGCCGTCGAGACTGAGTCGCTCGTCGTAGGTGAGGACAAAACTTTTCGCGGCCTCGCGATCGAACTGGCCGTGCGTGGCGAGGTGGACCATCGAGTATTGCGCGCGCGCGAATTCCCTCCGTACCTGTCCCGCCGTGAAGAATTGATTCGTGAGCACCGTGCCGCCAAACGCCGCTCGGATTTGCCGCACTTCCTCGACGACGTTCGGCAACGCGTCGAAACCGTGGCGGCTGGCGGAAAGTCCGTTCAGCAACAGCGTGGGCGCTTTCAACGCGGACGCCTGCGGATCCATCAGGGTCAATCCGGGCGTGAGCGCAAGCGCGTAGCGTCGCGCCAGAAAATTTGTGCCGTCGTACAGCGCGCCCATCGGCACCGTGCGCAACACGCCGTCGGGCACGAACACGAGCGTCTCGACACGATGCGCCGCGAGCAGCGGTTCGATGCGACCGATCATCCAGCCGTGCAGTTTGCGCGCGGGACCGACGAACTCGTGCGTCGTGCGCGTGCGCAGCTTGTCCTGCAAATCGAGCACGACCGCCTCCAGTTCCGCGGCGCCCACCGGCACAGTCACGCTTTGCAACAAACCGCCGGGCAAACTCAGCAGCAGCTCCAGTCGATCCGCGAGCGCGATGGGATAAATGATGGCGGTCTGCGGCGAAACGGAATCCACGTCGCGAATCTTCTTCCGCACAACGCTCTGGCAGGCGTCCTGAAAATAGTCGTCCAGCTCCGCGGATTTCAGCAGCTCGACCGTGTTGCGCGCTTCGAGGAGGAGCGCCTGCGCCGCGCCGCGCTCCGGAGTTTGCGCCGCGGTTTGCAACAACAAGTCCGCCAGTTCGTAAAACAACGGTCCCAGCTCGCGGCGGAATCCCACGGCACCCGGCCGGCTCGCGGCGGCGAGCGCGAGGTCGTTCCGAATCGTCCCGCTCTCCAGCGTCTTCGCCGCGCGCCGATACGCGCCGAGGGCCGCGGACCGATCCCCCGCGCTCAACAGCAAACGCCCCGCCTGCCATTCCCAGCGATACAACAACTCGGCCGCGCCACACGCCTGCGCGGTGAAAATCGCCTCCTGTGTGAACTGGTTCGCCTCCGCCCGCCGCCCGGCCAGTTCGTGCAGGTGACCCAGATTTCCCGCGGCGAGCGACGTGGTGCGTTGATCGCGCAGTGCGACACTCAGTGCGCGCGCGAGGTGGAACGCCTCACCCGCGCGCTCCCAGTGCGCGGTCCGCTCCGCCGCCTGCGCTGGCGTCTGCGCCGCGCCGAGCGCGAGCCACAACTGGCCGGCTTTGAGATGCAATTTTGCGAGGCTGTGCGACGCGCTTGATTTCGCGATCAGCGCGCGGGATTGCTGCAACAAATCCACGGCGGCGGGGAAGTCGCGGACTTCCTTGGCGGCCGCGGCGGCGTTCAAACCCGCTTGCGCGCCGAGTTCCGTTTGGCCGGTCGCGCGCGCCAACTCCACACAACGCCGAAATGATTCCCGCGCCTCGGGGAAATGCTGCGCCGCCGCCAGAGCGTTTCCGAGATTGTTCAGAATGCTCGCCTCTGCGCGCGGGTTCTTTTCGCGCTGGGCCAGCTCGACGGCTTTGCGCAGCGTCTCCACGGCCGCGGCGTCGCTCCAGCCCAGCAGGATCGCGCCGCGCGCGTTGAGCACGGCGAGTTGCAGATCCGCCTGGCCGAGTTGCGTCGCCAACTCCTGCGCGCGATCCAGCGCCACGACGGCCTGCCGCCGCTGCCCCAACGCGTGATACGCGGCGGCGAGCTGCAAGAGCGTGTTGGCCTGACTGCGTTTGTTGCCCGCTTGGCCGAATTCCTCGTCCGCCTTTTGCAAGGCCTCAACGGCCGCGCCAAAGTCTCCGCGGGCCGCGGCCTGCTTTCCTTGCGTGAGGGATTCGCTCGCCACTTTCGGTTGCTCAATCGTCGCCCGGATCGCCGGTGCTGCGTGGGTAACTTCGGCGTGCAACATCGCCAGCAGCACACTTGAGAAAACGAGCCACCGCTGAATCCACGCGGCGAAAACTGCGGAGCGCC
>JAYVOY010000463.1:0-4164 GCA_043757645.1 Verrucomicrobiota bacterium | reverse complement strand
CGTGATCAACACCCACGCGGGACTTTTCCCGACCGCGTGAACGCCCAGCGGCTGGAGCTCACCCGTCGCGGCGTCGATGCGATAAACCGCCGCGCGGTCGGAGCCTTGTCCGGCAGCCACGAGGAATTGTCCGAGCGGATCAAGGGCGAATTCGCGCGGCGTTTTTTCCGTGGGCGTGTGTCCGAGTGCGGTGAGGCGTCCGGTGCTCGCGTCGATGGCGAAGCGCGCGAGGCTGTCGTGGCCGCGATTCGAGCCGTAGAGGAATTTCCCGTCGGGCGTGACCTCGAGGTCGGCGCAAGTGTTGTTGACCTTCAGGCCGACGGGCAGGGTGGGCAGCGTTTGCAGGGCGGTGAGCGTGCCGCTCGGCGCGTCGAATTTCCACGCCGTCACGCTGCTGGATTTCTCGTTGATGGCGAAAAGGAATTTTCCCGACGGATGAAAAATAATATGGCGCGGGCCATCGCCTTTCGGAGTGGGAACTTCGGGCGGCGAATTCGGCGTGAGTTTTCCCGTGGTCGCGGCGAAGTGGAACTGGAGGATTTTGTCCGCGCCGGTGTTCGACACGAACACGAAACGCCCGTCCGGCGAGGCGACGAGGCAGTGTGGATTTGCGCCCGTCGCGTGCAGGCTCGTCGCGACCGGCTGGACCGTGCCGTCGTCGTTGAGCGGATACACGGCGGTTTTGTTGCCCGTGTAGTAGGCGGTGAGGAGATGTTTCCCCGCGCGGTCGGGTGTGAGGTAAACCGGATTGCCCGCAACCTTCGTCGTGCCGAGAAGCTTCAGCGCACCGTCGGCGGGATTCACGCGCAAGGTCGCGACGGATTCCACGGAGCGCACCGCGGCGTAGAGGAATTGTTTGTCGGCGCTCAACGCCAGCGAACCGGGCGCGCCGGGCAGCGCGGTGTCGTCGAGATGCGCGAGTGCGCCCGTCTCGCGATCGAGCCGGTAGCGCCCGATCGCGTTGTCGCCGCTGGCGGAAATGTAAACCACGAAGGGCGATTTCGCGGCGTCCGCCCCGCGAACTGGCGCGGCGAAGGCGAGGAAACCGAGGGTGACGAACGCGGCCAACGCCGCGGAGGAAAGGGTGTTCATAACGATTTGTGGGATCCGTCACAGAGCGCGCCGTTGCCGCTGTGCTTGCAGCCGCAGAAATAAACCGTGGCGGTTTTCTCGGCCTGGAACGGCGTCGGGTTCATGCCGCTCCCTTTGTGCGAGCCGTCGCAGAACGGCTGCGTCTGGCTCTTGCCGCACGCGCACCAGTAATAGGTTTTGCCGGCTTCAACGGCGACGGGGAACGGGGCTTTCTGGGCGATGGTGGGTTGGTTCATGGTGGGTTGAACGGCGTTGTTTCGATGCACCGCGTCACGCGATGGCGCTCGCACCATATCGAAGATTTCTGTTCGTGCGATTGTGGACTAAGCCTGATGCCTTTCGGGAATTCCAGATGGCTTTGTCCCGGAGGGACTGAGGGAAAATAGCCCAGCGTTTCAACGCTGGGTTGGGCGGGCTAACGCGCGGGAGTCCCGGAGGGACGAAAGAACCAAGCCACCACTGACCGCCGTTTTTTCTGCCGTCCCGGCGGGACTGGCGCCACCCGGCACGGCCCGCCCAGCGTTGAAACGCAGGGCTATTAACGGTCGTCCCTGCGGGACTTCAGCCCCGCCGCGCCACTTACTTTCTCCGGGTTGCGGCACCGCACCAAAGCGAACCTCCCGCCACTATGCAGACCCCCCGAACGAGATTTCGGCGGGACGCCGAAATCAGCACGCGGGACGCGTGCGCTCCTTGTTCTCATTTCGGAATTCGGGCTTACATCTTCGCCCGCTCGGCCACGCGCGCGGCGGTGCGGAGTGGCGGGGCGGGCGAAGGCGAGCGCGTGAGCCATTGTTGCAGCACGAGTTCGCCGAGGAGCAGGGCGAGGACGGCCCAGAGCAGGGGTCGCCAGAGTTCGGTGCCGAAACGGCGCGTTTTATCGAGGGTTTTCCATTCCTTCCAGGATTTCACCAGTGTCGCGCCCATGCTTTTGGCGACGGCTTGTTGCTCGGGTTCCTTGAGTTGTTCGAGGTCGGATTCCTGCCGCGAGGTGCTCACGACGAAATGAATGGTGCTGCCGTCCGGCGGGTTCAACGCGTAGAGGCCGGGGCGCTGGGTCTTGGTGAATTCCACGAGCCCGCGCGCGCCTTTGGCGACGACGGCCAGCTCGTGTTTCACGCCGGCGGCGTCGGTGAGGTAGGCCTTTTGCCCGGCGTCAGTGCGCGGCAGAAAGGCGGCGAGCGGTTTGCCGACCTCGACATTGCGCGGCGGGAAAACGGTCGAGGCGAGGTAGGTGACGAGGCGCTGCACGAGGGGCAGATAAACGGAGCGCAACGGCAGGTTGCCCCAGTCGGCGTCGCACGCGGTGGCGCACAAAATCACGCGGCCCGCGCCGTGGTTTTTTTCCACGAGAAACGGATCGCCGCTGGAGAGTTGCGCGAGGACGTTGAGCGAGGCGTCGCGGCCGGGGCGCGTTTCGCGGAGCTTGAACCACACTTTGATTTCCGCCTCGGCGAGCGAGCCGTTGCGCGGGTCGTTGAACATTTCGAGCGCGGCGTGGGTGTAATGTTCGCCGACGATTTTCGCCGCGGGCGCGGCGGCATCGAGCGAGCCGGCCAGCGCCGCGAGCGGCAGCGGCAACAGGCCCGTGGTCGAGAAGGAGCGGTTGTACCAATCCATGCTCACACGGTCGCCGGGGAAAATCAGGAGGCCGCCGCCGTCGCGCACGAATTCATTGATCCAGTGAACCTGCTGGTCGGTGAGGCTGCTGACGTTGGCGAGCACGACGACGCGCGTTTGCGCGAGCGCGTCGCTCGTGAACTGCGCGGGCGTGATCACGCGCGTGGTGATGAGGTCGGTGAGATCGGCCTTGGTTTTCGCGAACGGTTGCAGCGCGGCCTCGAGAAAATCCGTCTCGCCGCGCAGCGGTTCCGGATGCGGATCGCCATTGAGCACGAGCACCGGCACGCGGTCCCACACGGGCACGGAGGCCTGCAAAAAATTGTCGGCCTTCAGCGCGTCCGCGTCGGCGCGGACCTCGATGACGTGCGAGCCGGCGGAGTCGAACGCGTGCGAGAAGAGCACCTGCTGTTGTTCGCGCACGCCGAGGTTGATTTGCGAAACGGTCTTCTCGACGCCATCGGCAAAAAATTGCACGCGCAGTTCCGGATACGTGCGCTCGCCGTAATTCCGGATGGTCGCGCGCAGTTGCATCGTCTGGCCGACGCCGAAGACGAGCCGCGAAAAATCGAGCGCCTCGACGGCCACGTTGTCGCGGCCCTCCTCGCCGACCTGGATGAACGTGAGGCGCGGCTGCGGGTCTTGTTTTTTCAGCATCGTCGCGAGCCGCGCGCGCGCGGGCGCCTCGCCCTCGGACCAGCTCACGCGTTGAAAATCACTCACGACGATCAGCTCGCGGTACGGATTGCTCATCGTCGCGAGGAGGCCCGCGGCGGTGCCCATCGCGTCGGGCACGTTGGCGGTGCCGAAGCCGGCATCGACGCCGACGAGCAGTTTTTGCAGTTGCTCCAGATCGAAGGTCGGCGTGGGCAGGAGTGGTGCGACGCCGCCAGCCATCAAGACCACGGAGGCGTCGGAACCCCTGCCAATATTGGCCAGAATGTTCGTCGCGGTGTCGCGCGCGCCGGTGAAATTCGCCGTGCCGCCGCCGCTGTAGTCCATCGAGTAGCTGTTGTCCAAGAGCAGCACGAGGGAACTTTTCGCCGCGCCGAACAGCCCGCTCGCACCGATGATCACGGGGCGCGCGAGGGCCAGCGCGAGCAGCGTGGGAATGAGGCAGCGCACGAAGAGCAGCAGCCAGTGCTCGATGCGCAGGCGGCGCTGGTTGATGCGAAACGCGGTGTCGAGCAGGTGCATCGCGCCCCAGCGCACGACCTTGAAACGGTTGCGGTTCAGCAGGTGAATGAGGATCGGAATCCCCGCCGCCGCGAGGCCGCCGAGCAGGATGAAATTGAGAAACGTCATGCGCGCGCGAACCGTCGCGTGAGGTATTGCGCCAGCGCCTCGGCGTAGAGCTGGTCGGTCGTCATCGTCACGAGATCGATGCGGTGCCGGTGACAGCCGGCGGTGAATTCCTCCTGGAACTTGCGGAAGTTTTCCAAATACACGGCG
>JAYVOY010000462.1:0-4172 GCA_043757645.1 Verrucomicrobiota bacterium | reverse complement strand
TGTCGCCGAGTTTCTTGCCGAGCGCCCAGAGAATCGAGGCTTCGTCGGCGATGCCGGGGACTTCGTTGGGCGTCGTCGCCGCCGCGTTCGCGCCGTTTTTCGCGGACAACCAGCGCCACGGATTTTCCGCTGACAAACCTTTGGCGACGCTCGCGAAGCTGAACGCCCCGCGCTCGGCGAGCAGTTCCGGCTTCACGCCGAGCAGGCGCGGACGCTGCGCGCGATTGAGATTCAGGCAGCTCGCATCATCGCCGTCGCGCACGCGGAACGGCACGAAGCTCACGTTCGTCAGCGCCTTCGCGTCGAGGCCGAGGGATTCGCGGCCACGCGTTGTGTTGAGATCGGCGGTGATGGGCAGCGCGCTTTCGCCAATGAACGCGAAGCCGCCGGTGCCGGCCGCGCGCTGCGTCGCGTTCACGTTTTCATCCAGGCGAAACGCGCCAATGCTCACGATGAGAAAACTCCCGCACGCGAGCATCGCGACCGTCGCGAGGCTGCGGCGGCGGCGGCGCGTCGCGCTGCGCAGGCCCATCCCCGCAAGCGTGAGGCCCGCGGCCGTCGCGGAACTTTCGAGCCGCGACAACAGCGCCGAGGTGAAGGCCAGCGCGGAAATCAGGAGCAGCGCGCCCGCGCCGAAGAACAGGCCCGCGGCGGCGGTCTCGTGCTTCACCAACGCGTAACCGACCAACGCCAGCGCGCCGAACAGCCCGCCCGCGCCAACGAGGCCCGCGCGCCCCGCCCTTGTGGGAGCCGACGTGAGGAGACTCTGACCTTTTCCGGCCGGAGAGGTTAGAGCCTCCTCACGTCGGCTCCTACAAGGGGTGGGTTCTTCCCCGCCATCGCCCGCGAGCGTCGTTGTGGGAGACGACGTAAGGAGACTCTGACCTTTTCCGGCGGGAGAAGTTAGAGCCTCCTCACGTCGGCTCCTACAAGGGGTGGGTTCTTCCCCGCCACCGCCCGCGAGCGTCGTTGTAGGAGACGACGTAAGGAGACTCTGACCTTTTTCTGCTGGAGAGGTTAGAGCCTCCTCACGTCGGCTCCTACAAGGGGTGGGTTCTTCCCCGCCATCGCCCGCGAGCAGTTCGCGCGCGGGGCGTTGGGCTTGTTTGCGCAGCGCGAGCCACAGCGTGAACACCGCCACCAGCACGCTGCCGATGATGCCGCCCGCGAGCGTTGCCGGCTCGGCGTGGAAATGCAGATCGCTCGTGCCCACCGCCTCGCGCCACACGGTCGAGAGCGCGCGCAGCATCACGCGCGCATACCCGACCGCGCCCGCCGCGCCGAGCAGCGCGCCGAGCAACGCCAGCCCCGCGCCCTCGCCGAGCAGGAGCCGCCGGACTTGCCGCGGCGTGAAACCCAGCGCGAGCAGCGTGCCGACTTCCGGCGCGCGCTGTTCGATGCCGAATTGAAACAGCAGCGCCACCAGCACGCACGCCGCCACGATCAGGAAAAAACTGAACCCAATGAACAACCCGCCGAAGTCCTGTCCCTCGCGGCTCGCCTTCAACGCCTGTTCGCGCACCGGTTGAAACACCAGCCCGAAATCCTCCGGCGCCAACTTTGCGAGCAACGCTTTCTCCAATTCCGAAATCCGCTTCTCATTTCCCACATTCGTTCCCGCACTTTCCTTTCCGCCTCCTGCCTCCTTCGGAAAACGCACCGCCGTCGTGTCGCCGAAACGATTCGCCCACATCGCGCGCCCCGCGTTCAGCGTGACGAAGGCTTTCGGCGTGCCGCGCCATTTGGCCCAGTAGTCGTCGTCTTCCTTGCGCACTTTGTGCGCGAGCGGGAAGCCCGCGTCCCAGTCGCCCGCCTTCTCCGCCTGGGCGATGCCGGGGAAGTCGGGCATCAGCGTGCGGTCGGCCCACGGCATTTCGAGCGGCACGATTGAGCGGACGCGGAAGCGATTCGTCGCTTCGAGCAAACGCGCGCCGGAGTCGGGTTGGAAATACGTGAGCGAAATGTCCGCGCCCGCGCTGATTTTCAAATCGTCCGCGAGCCATTGGTTGATGACGATTTCGTCGTCGCGCAAATCCGCGGGCACCAGCGGCGCGCCCGCGGCGGTGACCATCGAGTAGGGCGTCGTGCGCTCACCCGCGCGCAGGAGATTGACAAGGAAGGTGAGCACCGGCTGCGCGTTGGTCTCGACCGCGAGCGCGGCGCGAACCGCGGGCAGATCGAGAAAAATGCGCGGCGTGCGAAGCTCGATGGTGGGCGAGTTGGTGAGGGAACGAAGTTCAAGTTGGGCGTCGGCGAGCTGCCAGAGTTGCGCGAGCGTGGCGTTGAGCGTGGCGAGGGACGCGGGCGCGGTGGGGGCGCTGGCGGTCGTCGCGGCGGCGGCCGGGGGCGACGAGTTCGCTTGCAGCAGCAGATTCGCGCGGCCGGTTGCGCCCGCGCGTTCCTGGAGCAGCGCGAGATTCACGAACGCGTTGAAAGGCGCGATTTGATTGGCTTGCAGACTGAAGTTGCCGAGTTGCGACGCGGCTTGAATCGCACTCACGCGGAGCCGCAACGCGACCGTCTGGCCCTCGCGCGGCGTGAGGGAAACCTCCTGCGAGAGCGCGGAGGTCTTGCTCACGCGCAGCAAAACTTCATCGCCGACTTTGGCCGCGAGCTGCTCCGCGAGCGGTTGATTCAGCACGACGCTGTCGGGCGCAATCGCGCTGGCCGCGGCGGCGTTTGGCCGCGCCAGTTGCCAGAAACTTTCCTCAACGCCGTAAACCTGGACGCGATTGGCGCGGTGCGCGGCGTCGGCGGAACTCGCGGTGCCGGGAAGCGCGAGCACCGGCGTGGCCGCGAGCCGCGCCTCGGTCGCGAGCGCGCCGCGGAAAAGCCGGTCGCCGGAGGTCAGCGCCGTTTCGATTCTTCCCAGCCGCGCGAGCGCCATGTCGCGCAAACTTCCACGCACGGAATCGCCCACCAGCAGCGCGCCCATGAGCACCGCGCTGCCGACTGTCGCGCCCAGCAGCACGCCCAAATGCGCGCGCGCGTGATGCTGGAGACTGCGGAGAATGAGGGTGCGAAAGGTCATGCGGATGGGCAGGCGAGTTGAGATGAATCAGGAAAGCAGGAAAGGAGGAATTGCATCGCGCGGCATCTCTTCTTGTTTTCCCGCGTTCCTGATTATCTTTTCCGCTTTCATTTTGTGATGAGCTGGCCGTCGCGGAGTTCGACGATGCGGTCCATTTTGCGGGCGAGATCGGGGGCGTGGGTGACGACGATGAGGGTGATCTGCTGCTCGCGATTCAGGTCGAGGAGAAGTTGCGCGAGGGCCTCGGCGTTGTGGCGGTCGAGCGCGCCGGTGGGTTCGTCGGCGAGGAGGAGTTTGGGGCCGTTGATGAGGGCGCGCACGACGGCGACGCGCTGGCGTTCGCCGCCGGAGAGCTGGCCGGGGCGGTGATTGAGGCGGTCCGCGAGACCGACGCGCTGGAGCAGCGGGCGCGCGCGTTCCGCGGCGGCGCGGCGGCGGGTCGTGTCAAAATCGGCGAGCGTGGGGACGAGGACGTTTTCCAGCACGGTGCATTGCGGGAGAAGATGGTGGGATTGAAAGACGAAGCCGACCTGCTGGTTGCGGACGCGCGCGAGTTGCAAATCGTCGAGGCGGCTGAGGTCTTCGCCATCGAGAATGAGTTGGCCGGATGTGGCGCGGTCGAGGGTGCCGATGATGTTGAGCAGCGTGCTTTTGCCGCAGCCGGACGGGCCGACGATGGCGAGGCGCGCGCCGCGGGCGAGTTCGAGCGAGACGCCTCGCAGCACGGCGACCGGCGCGGTGCCCGCACCGGAGGCGTAGTGCTTGGTCACGTCGCGGAGTTGCAGCAGCGGCGTTGGGTTTGCGGGCAAAGACATGGGCGGACGATAGCGGGGGCGAGGCTTAAAAAAATGAAATTTCTCGGGCGGGTGATTTCCAACGGGGACTCGCGGATGATAGCGAACGGTTTGGAAATCTCATTGGCACCCGGCTTCAGCCGGGTGGCTCGGCGGCTTTTGGAACTCCACCGCTTCAGCGGTTTTGCACGACCGGGAAACCGCTGAAGCGGTTCGATTCACTTGTCGGTCGCGGACACCCGCCTAAACCGAATCCATGCAGTCGTAGCGCCGCCGTCTCGGCGGCTCACACCGTCCCAATAGGGAGGCGGCGTGCTTTTTCCGCCGTGCAAAAGTCTCACTGCATG
>JAYVOY010000461.1:0-4174 GCA_043757645.1 Verrucomicrobiota bacterium | reverse complement strand
GAAGAGAATCGGCACCAACCGTTTCAACGGTTTGTGCCCGGTCGTCCGGTTGCTTCCACGAACCGAAGCCGTTGAAACGGCTGCGCCCGCGCGCTTCCCTGACACCGGGCTGAAGCCCGGTGCTAATGAGAGGTTGCAAGAAACTGAGATGCGCCCGTGGGCGCGACGCCTTGCGCCGCTTGATTCCGCCCCCGTGGCGCGGGTTTCCAAACCTGCTGTGTCGCCGGGCTTCCAGCCGGCGGAGCGTGGGACTGTCCGGGCGTGTCGCGTCGCCGCGGCGGCCGCGTCCGAATTTGGCCCGCGCTGGATTGGATTCACTTCCGCCGCGCTATTTCTGCTGCCAGCGCTGCCACGCGAGGCCGGGGCGGTCCACGCGGAATTGCACGAGGCGCTGGTGTTTCACCTCGGTGACGTAAACGGTGCGACCGTCGGGACCGCCGAAGCAGAGGTTGCTCGGGAAGTCGCCGAGGACACTGATCTCCTGAAGGATTTCGCCGGTGGGCGTCATTTTCACGACGGTGCCTTTGCCGTGGCGCGTGATGTAGAGATTGCCATCGACATCGGCGCGCATGCCGTCGAAGCCGTGGTCGGGGAATTTTTTCACGAGCCGTTTTTCGCCCAGAGAGCCGTCGGCATGGATCGGGAAGGCCCACACGTTGCGCTGGACGCTTTCGTTGACGAAGAGCGTTTTGCCATCGGGGCTGACCTCGATGCCGTTGGTGGTGCCGAGGTCTTTGGCGACGCGCGTGGTTTTGCCCGCGCGATCGACGCGCCACAATTGGCCGGTGCCGTCCTTCCAGTTCGGATCGCTCGCGTAGAGCGTGCCGTCGGGCGCGATGGTCAGATCGTTCGGCTGGTTCATCCCGTCGTCGTGCGCGAAGACGGTGATGGCCCTGGTCGGGAGCTCGATGCGCAGCACGTTGTGGCCGACGTAATCGGCGACATACATCGCGCCCGCGCGGTCGAACACGATGCCGTTGCCGGTGCTCTTGCCGGGGAGTTCGACCCACAACTCGGATTTTCCGGCGGGCGTGGTTTTGCCGATGGTTTGCTGCCTAGCGAAATTCACCGCGTAAATATTTCCGGCGCGATCGCAATTGGGGCCTTCGATTCCGGGCGTGAAGGATTTTTCCTCCGTGAGCGGTGTCGCGACGAAGAGCGTTTCGGCGGCGTGCGGCGCGCTGGCGCATCCGGCGAGCAGCGCGGCGGCGAACAGGGAAACGAGGGTGGGGCAGGGGAGTGGTGATTTCATAAATGGCTCGGGTTGCGCGCGACGCTTAACCGGCGCGGAATAAGTTCAAAGTTCAAAATTCAATCCGAACTCCGCTGGGGCGCATCTCAGTTTCTTGCAAACGTCGGGCGTGAAGCGTCCGCCCGGAGAACGCAAGAGAATAGCCCAGCACTTTAGTGCTGGGTTGAACGCGCCCACAGAACTGAGTCCCGGAGGGACGCAAGAGGCTCTGATTCCATGAATTCTGTCGTCCCTCCGGGACTGACGGTTCCAGCGGTCTTCTACCCAGCACTAAAGTGCTGGGCTATTTTCAATCGTCCCTTGCGAGACCCGACCCGATTCCAGAGCGGCATTGCAAGAAAGTGAGATGCGCCCTCTCCGCTGGGCAAAGGCACCGAACGAACCGGCGCGCGCCCCGGGCGCGCTCGCCGTGCAGTCGCCGCCGCGGGGTCCAGCTCCGCGCTCCACCGCCCCGCCAGTGCCGGCGTTTGGTGCAAAAAAAACGCCGCGCCGATTTTGTCGGCGCGGCGTGGTGCGGGGCAATGGTGCTACTTCTTCTCGACGATCCAAATGTTGCGGAAGAAGACGGGGTTGCCGTGGCCTTGGAGTTGGATCGGGCCGGGCGTGGGTTTCTCGGGCGCGCCGCCGCCGGTCGGGCCGCTGATTTCCTGATTGTCGTGAATGACCACGCCGTTGTGGCGCACGGTCGTGACCGCGTTTTTCGATTTCTTGCCGTCGGCATCGAAGCGCGCGGCGGTGAAATCGATGTCGTAGGTCTGCCACGTGAGCGGCGGGAAGCACATGTTCACCGCGGGCGCGGCCTTGGTGTAGATGCCGCCGCATTCATTGTTCAGTCCCTTGAGGCCGAAGGAGTCGAGCACCTGCACCTCGTAGCGGTCCTGCAAATACACGCCGCTGTTGGCGCGGCCTTGTCCGCGGCCGAGGGGTTTGAACGGGAGGAAAAATTCCGCGTGCAGCGTGAAGTCACCGAAGGCTTGTTTCGTTTTCGTGCCGGCGGCGAGCAGGTTGCGCTTGTCGGTGTGACCGCCGGGCCAAGCGTCCGCGCTCGAACCGTCGAAGAGAATCACCGCGCCCGCGGGCGGCTTGGCACCGGCGGTGGGGCTTTCGCGGACGATTTTTTTCAAGGTGAAACTCGCGCCGGAATCGGTCTTGCCGGTGAGTTCGGCGCCGTCGGTGATTTCGGCGGAATAGCCCTTGCCATCAGCGGTGGCGAAGCGGGTTTTGCCATCGGCGGTTTTGCCGTCGATTTCAATTTTCGCCTGTTTGTCCCAGCCCGCGCCGGGCAGTCCGCCCTGATGAAACACGGCGCGAAACGTGCCGTTGCCGAGCGCGATGACTTGCGCGCCGAGTTTCTCGCCGCTGTATTCGCCTTGGATCGGGAAGTCCGCGCCGGCGTCCTTGGCTTCGAGGAACGTGTCGTCCTTTTTCGCTTCGGCGGCGGGGGCGTTGAGAGTGAAGAGCAGGCTGGAGCAGGCCAGACTGAGGGTGAAGAACCGGCGAGTGAATGGATGATTTTTCATGTTTAGGAAACGGCGCGGATTTAAGGGAGACGGGCCGACGTTGTCCAATAAACAATCGCGCCGGAATTCAATCGGCGTGGAGGTCTCCAGTCCGACCTTGCGCGAGCCTCAATGCGGACGTGCCGACGGTTTCGGAGAATCCGTGAAACGCGCGAGGAGAAACTCGCGCAAGTCCGCCGCGATCTTGCCGCCGAAGCCGGGGACTTCGGCGAGCTGCTCGGCGGTCGCGAGGCTGAGGCGCTGGACGGAGCCGAATTTTTTCAGCAGCGCTTTTTTGCGCGCGTCGCCGATGCCGGGGAATTCGTCGAGGACGCTTTCGGAGATTTTTTTGAGGCGGAGTTGCGCGTTGAAGGTGTTGGCGAAGCGGTGGGATTCGTCGCGCACGCGTTGCAGAAGTTTTAGCGCGCCAGAGTCGGCGGGGAGGCGCAGGGGTTCGCTTTCGCCGGGGCGGTGGATTTCCTCGAATTCCTTGGCGAGGCCGATGATGGGGAGGCGCGCGAGTCCGAGCTTGGCGAGTTCCGCGCACGCGGCGTTGAGCTGGCCTTTGCCGCCGTCAATGAGGATGAGGTCGGGGAGCGTGGCGCGTTTCGGCGGCGCGGGCACCCACGGAGCTTTGAGTTCGTCGTCCTCTTTTGCGAAGGCGGCGGGCGGCGGGAGTTCTTCGGAATTTTCGCGCGGCGATTCGGCGGTTTCGACGGTGAGGTTTTCCACGGGCGGCGATGAGCTTTGCATTTCGCTCAAGACGCGCGTGTAACGACGACGAATGGTTTCGGCCATGCACGCGAAGTCGTCCTGGCCGGTGACGCTTTTCATTTTGAAGCGCCGGTAGTTCGCGCGGTCGGGGCGTCCGTGCCAGAAGCTCACGAGGGAGGCGACGGCGAAGGTGCCGCTGATGTTGGAGATGTCGAAGCCCTCGATGCGCTCGGGCGCGCGCGCGAGGCCGAGGGCGCGGGCGAGTTCGCGCACGTCGGCCTCGGGATTGATGGCGACGGGGAGCTTGTAGGGGACGCGCTCGAACTTCTCGGTTTTCTCCGTGGTTTTCTTGAGGTCGGCAATGAGGTCGCGGAGTTGCGCGGCTTTCTCGAAGTCGAGCGCGGCGGCGGCCTGCTTCATTTCCGCGGCGAGTTGCGCGGCCATTTCCTGGCAATGGCCGTCGAGAAAATCCGCGGCGGCGGTGACTTGGAGGAGATATTGGTCGCGCGTGACGTTGCCAATGCAGGGCGCGGTGCAGACTTTGAGGTGCGCGTAGAGGCAGTGCTTGTAGTCGGCCTCGGTGGGCGTGAGCGGGCGGCAGCCGCGGAGGTTGAACTTGGCGCGCACGAGCTGAAGCGTGCGGCGGAGCGCGCCGGAATTGGCGAAGGGACCGAAGTAGCGCGAGCCGTCCTCGGTGCGCAGGCGCGTG
>JAYVOY010000460.1:0-4181 GCA_043757645.1 Verrucomicrobiota bacterium | reverse complement strand
TAATCAGCGGAATCGCGCAGATGACTGACGCGATGAGCGAGGCTTTGCTGCCGGCTTTGAGGAAGCCCATGAGGCCGCCGAGGATGAGGAGGGCGATGTAAATCCAGAGGATGAGGGAGGGTGACATGAGGTGAGGTTTTTAGTGCGGTGGGTGTTGGTGTTTATGGTTGTTTTGCTGCGAAAAATTTCCCCGGCGATACGCGATTTCGGTCAATTTCGATAGACCTCGCGGCGATGCCGAATGACACCGATCACGATTGTCTTTGTGGTCGCATCGACAAAATAAAGGACTCGATAGTCGCCGACGCGGATGCGATAGCCGTCGCGGTTTTTCAATTTCTTGCAGCCGAGAGGGAAAGGATTTTTCTCCAGGGCAAGAATCGCCTTGGAAATTCGAGCCTGCATCGACGACTGCAATCCGGCGAGATCCTTGCGGGCATCTCGGGTGATGTCAATCTGCCAGTTCACGCCTTGATCCCAAGCTCCTTGATGACCTGCCGGAACGACTCGCGCGGTTGGTGTCGGCGCGCTTCCAATGCCAGCGTGTCGGCGATGTCGGCGGAGATGTCCTCATCTTCGAGCATCCGCTCCAGCACGGCTTCGCGCTGACGGGGCTTCAACGCCTTGAACGCGGTGACGAAAACTTCGGCGGTGGCTTCAGTGGCACTCATGGCGAGACTGTCGCAAGAAGGGGCTGGCCTCGCAAGCACGATGCCCGCCGGGGCGCGTCGCGCGTCGCGGATCGCCTCACTCGTTGGGCCATTTGTGTTGGAATCACACACGCTACCGCTGCATGTGTTGCGCGGGGCGCTCGAATGGCTCGGTGCCCCAGTCCTCGCGAATGTTTTGCCAGAAATCTACCGGCCAAGTTGCGGCACCGTTTTCTTTCTTCTCGGCCAGACGCAACGCGTCGCGCACCAGTTGCTCGACGGATGCGGCGGTTTCCGGGGCGAAGCGTTGCAGCTTTTGGTCCAACTCGATGGCGATGGCGTTCATGGAAACAGGCTATGATGCGGCCTAAGATTTGCAACGCGGCTAGCGCGGCTTCAACTGCGGAAACAAGATCACATCGCGGATACTTTCCTGCCCGAGGAGCATCATGCACAGGCGGTCGATGCCGATGCCGATGCCGCCGGCGGGGGGCATGCCGTGTTCGAGGGCGATGAGGAAATCCTCGTCGAGCTTTTGTTGCTCGCCGCCGGCCTGGTGTTCGAGCGTGGTGCGTTGGGCGATGGGATCGTTTTGCTCGGTGTAGCCGGGGGCGATTTCCTGGCCGTTGATGCAGCACTCGAAGACCTCGACGGTCGTCGGGTCGTCGGACGGGACGAGGATCACGTCGCGCCAAAATGTTTCTGTGCGAGCTTTTGCACCGTCGGCAAATTCACAAACGCTCCCGGGGTCAACACTTTCACGCCTTGATAATCCGGCCGGTCGAAATGTCCGCGGGCCGTGTTGACGGTGATGAGGTAATCCACCGGCACAACGAGCGCGCACTCCAGAAAGCGGTTGTCCGGTGAGTGGCGGATGACGTCGAGTTCCGTCAGCGGATAGCAGTGTTCGGCGGCGGACACGATGCGTTGCAGCAGGTCGGGATGCGCGGCGAGAACTTCTTGATATTCCTCGATCATCGCGGGCGATGCCCACGCGTGAATTTTCTCGGCAAGAGCAAGCTCGACAATCAAAGCCGCCGGATTGATCGGGTGCGGCAAGGTCGCGAGCTTGAGGACGCAGGTATCAAGGACGACTTTCAAGGTAGGGCTTGGCCCGGCGCAAGGCGAGGGAGCGCCGCTTCTGTTCGACGGACGCGATCGCTTGCGCGTCGGTCATCGCGCGGTCCGCGTTGACGCGATGGGCGCGCGCGAGTTCGGGCGAGAGTCGAAAACTCACGAGTTTGCCGCCGACAATTGCTTTGGCTTGCATGGTGCGAAATTACTTTTTTGTGGCCTGCGTGACAAGGCGTTCGCAGTTCTTCACCGCGGCTTCAACTGCGGAAACAAAATCACATCCCGGATGCTCTCCTGCCCGAGGAGCATCATGCACAGGCGGTCAATGCCGATGCCGATGCCGCCGGCGGGGGGCATCCCGTGTTCGAGGGCGACGAGGAAATCCTCGTCGAGCTTTTGCTGCTCGCCGCCGGCTTGGTGTTCGAGCGTGGTGCGCTGCGCGATGGGATCGTTTTGCTCGGTGTAGCCGGGCGCGATTTCCTGGCCGTTGATGCAGCATTCGAAGACCTCGACGGTCGTCGGGTCGTCGGGCGAAAGTTTGGCGAGCGGCACGAGTTCCTTCGGCAGATGCGTGACGAACGTGGGCTGGATGAGCGTCGGCTCAATCAGCTTTTCAAACACCGCGCCGGTGACTTCAAAGTCTTCGTATTCCTTGCCGATCTCTGCGCCCAGATCGTGCGCGCGCTGGCGGCGCTCGGCGGGAGAAATGGCGAACCAATCTGCGCCAGCTTTTTCGCGGATGAGGTCTTTGTATTTCGCGCGCTTCCAATTTGGCGTGAGGTCAATAATTTGCTTTTCCGTGAAACACTTCACTCGTTTGAATGCTCCGACAAGATTTGCTCTGACATCAGCAAATTCACCCGGAGTTGCCGAGAAAAAAGTCGCATTCAGATTATGAAAGGCGTCCAAGATTTTGATCATTTGTTCGATCGTGGACAGAGAGCTAGTCGCCAATTCCCAATACGGTATATGACCAACAGTTTTCACAAAGCGCTCATCAATCTCGTGCAACAAAGGCGAATAGATTGGCCGCAATTCTGATTCAATTCTGGGTTTGTCATTCGCACCTACTGAAGCGTCCATCAGGTCAAAGTAGGTGTGCGAAAAGAGAATCACGGACCGAAAAGCTTCACGCAAATCAGGATTGCAATTGCGAGTTATTTTCAACGTCCCCAAAACCTTCTGCGCCACCGTCGTGATCAGCGACTCCACCGTCTCCATCATCGTCTCGTAATCGCCGAACGCCTGATACGCTTCGAGCATCGTGAATTCGGGATTGTGCCGGCGCGAGAGGCCTTCGTTGCGGAAGTTCTTGCCGATCTCGAACAGCTTATCAATGCCGCCGACGAGCAGGCGTTTGTGGTACAGCTCCAGCGCGATGCGCAGGTAGAACGTGCAGCCAAGCGCGTTGTGCTCGGTCTTAAAGGGCTGCGCCGCCGCGCCGCCGGGAATAGCCTGCATCGTGGGCGTCTCCACTTCAATGTAACCACCGAGTGGATTCTCGCTCCGCGGTGTTTGGAAAAAATTGCGAATCTCCCGCACGATGGCGCTGCGCTTGATGAACACATCCATCGGAGAACCGGGTTCTGAGCCGGTCTTAATTCCAATTTCAGGAGTTGTGCTTGCCGCTTTGCTTGCCATGAGGTCGAGGTACCGCTGGCGATAGCGGATTTCGGTGTCTTCGAGGCCGTGCCATTTCGCGGGCGGCGGGCGCAACGCCTTGGCGACGATGGTGAAGGATTCCAGCTTGAGGCTCGGCTCGTTGGTCTTGGTGCGGAACAGCGTGCCGGTCGCGCCGATGAAGTCGCCGAGGTCGAGGTGCTTGAAAATGTCGAACTGCGCGTCGCCGAGCGCCTGCTTTTGCGCGTAGCACTGGATGCGCCCGGATTGATCGCGCACGTCGATGAAAATGGATTTGCCCATGTCGCGATGCGCGGTGATGCGCCCGGCGACGGCGACGCGGGTGCCCTCGGGCAGCGCGCCGGTGTCGAAGGCGCTGCGGGCGTCGTTGCAGGCGTGGTCGGGGGTAAACTTGTTGGCAAAGGGGTTGATGCCCTTGGCCTGCAGCGCGGCGAGCTTGGCGCGGCGTTGTTCGATCAATGAATTCGTGTCTTCCATAGAAAATGTGCGGGCATCAAACACGGAAGCGGCGGCGAATCCAATCTTTTGCTTTGCGGGGCGTCGCGGGTTTCTGCGACGTTGGTGCGCGAAGTTCGATTTTGGGTCGGACTGCGACGGGCGGGGGAATCGGGTATCCCAGGCGACGATTGCTGAACGACGGACGGCTATATCTACCACTCGGTTTCGGGCGCGGGCGGGCGGAGAGGTGGCGAGAACGTCCGCTTTGGGGGTGGCCAGCCAAGAACTGGCGGCGAACTGGCAAACGATGATTGAGCGAACGGTTTGATTTTTCGGAAGGTGTGACTTAGCTTCGCGCGCTCGAAACGGGACTGGAAA
>JAYVOY010000459.1:0-4199 GCA_043757645.1 Verrucomicrobiota bacterium | reverse complement strand
TGTCGGGCGCGGCGGGTTTGCGGCGCTCCTCGAGACGCGCGACGTAGTGGGGCTTGCCTTGGAGGCTGATCATCTCGAACGGGAATTTCGGTTTCACGCCCGCGCGCTTCGGCGCCTGCTCTTTTTCCGGCGGCCACTGGACCTTCATCTCCGTGCCTTCGGTCGTGTAGTAAGTCTTGCGCAGTTTGCCCTGCTCGACGCGCTTGGTCTGACCAAAGAACGCGGCCAGTTCGTAAAACTCACGCTGCTTCCAGTCATCGAACGGATGGTCGTGGCACTCCGCGCAACCAATGCGAACCCCGAGAAAAATCTGCGCCGTCGCCCCCGCGAGAGACATCGGATTCGCCGTGTCACCGAGCACGAAGCCGACGGCGGGCGCGAGGTCCGGGCGGCCATTCGTCGCGATGAGTTCGCGCGCGAGTTGGTCGTAGGGTTTGCCCTGCGCGAGGCTCTGATTGATGAACGCGAGGAACGGCGCGCCGCCCTCGGCCCGCGAGCGGATGCGGAGCATGTCGGCGAAGAAAACGGTCCAGCGTTCCGCGAAGCGCGGGTGCGCGAGCAGTTTGTCAATCAGCTTTTCGCGCCGCTCACCGGCGGAGGCTTTCTCGAACTCGGCGATTTCCTCCGTTGTGGGAATGCGGCCAATCATATCCACCGTCGCGCGGCGCAGAAACGCGAGGTCATCGATCATCGGCGCGAGCGCCGGGCGCGGGCCTTTGGCGGCGGCGTTCTCGGCGTCGAGGATGCGATCCGCGGCGCTCGCGGCGGCTTGCAAGGTCGCGGGTGGTTGGGCGGGGATGAGTTGCGATTCCGCCAAGCCGGGGACGCCTTTCTTGCGGATTTGCAGCACGACGCCCGCGGGCCATTTCGCGCCGGATTTGACCCATTCGACGAGCCAGTTCTTGTGCGGGCCGGTGAGCGGTTCGGTCTCCTGCGGCATGATGTCCTCGTGGTCACGCGGGAGCGTGATGCGGCGGAGGAGATCGCTCTGCTTGAGGTCGGCGGTGTTGATGACGGGGCCGTGTTTGCCGCCCTTCAAGAGGCCTTCGTGCGTGTCGAGGCGCAGGCCGCCTTTGACCTTGTCGGCGCCGTGGCAACGAATGCAGGCATTCTCGAGAACGGGTTGAACTTGCTGACGGAAATCGACCTCGGCGGACGCCAGCGCGACGGAGCCAAGGAACAAAATCAAACTGCGGGAGAAAGCGGACATGGGCTGTCAGACCACGGTGTCACGAAAGGCATTCGAGTATTTGTTTGGATTACCACGAGCATTTGTGAATGGCGGGACGCAGGCAGTGGAACGCCGAACTCCAGTTCGGCGCGCAGCGGCGACGGCAACGCGCCGAACCGGTGCTCGGCGCTCCGCGGCGGCGAGCGGGGGTGATTCAAAGTGGGCGAGCCGGAACGATGCCGTAGGAGCGCCGCCGTCTCGGCGGCTCACACCGTCCACACGGGCCGCAGGCGCGCATTGTCAGCGGCGCAAAATGTTCACTGCGAGGGGAACCAAAAGCTGGAGTGTTTCTTGCCCTCGCGGGTTCCTCAAGCCGTGAGCCGCCGAGACGGCGGCGCTACAACTGCATGGTTCCGGTTTGATGCACCCGCTCCGCGCGCTTTCCGCACAAATCCTTTCCCCTCGCCGCGCTTTTCCTCTTTGCTTGCCACCCATGTCGATCGACGCGCTTCGCCTCAAGGCCACGCAATGGCTGGCCTTTGCCACCATCTTGTGGGGCGTGAGTTTTCCCGTGATGAAGGCGCTCGGGATGGCGCAGGAGCAATTGCTGCCGGGGCGCAGCAGTTTTTTTGTGTCGGCGTTGTGCGTGTTTTATCGGTTCGGAATCGCGGCGGTGTTGATGGGATTGTTCACGGCGCGGACGCTGCCGACACTGACGCGCGACGAAATTTTTCACGGCCTCGGCATCGGCCTGTTCGGCGGCGTCGGGATTTTGTTCCAAATGGATGGACTCGCGCGGACGGAGGCCAGCACGTCGGCGTTCCTCACGCAGTGTTATTGCCTGATCATTCCGGTCTGGGTCGCGTGCCGCGCGCGCCGCTTGCCGCCGTGGAATGTCATCGTCGGCTGCCTCATCGTGGTGGTTGGAATCGCCGTGCTGGCGAAAATCGATCTGCAAGCGTTCCGGCTCGGGCGCGGGGAACTCGAGACCATCATCGGCTCCGTGATTTTCACCGGGCAAATTTTGTGGCTCGAACATCCGCGGTTCGTGAACTGCCGCGTGAGCCACTCGACCGTCGTGCAATTCGCCGCGATGTCGCTCTCGGGTCTGCCCGTCGCGCTCGCCACGACGCAGGACGCCGCCGACTGGGTGCGCGCCTACAGCACCGCGCCGACGCTCGGGCTGCTGGCGATTCTGCTGCTGTTCTGCACGCTCGGCGGCTACGTGCTGATGAATCAATGGCAACGCCACGTCGGCGCGACGCTGGCGGGCTTGATCTATTGCGCGGAACCGGTCTTCGCGAGCGCGTTCGCATTGTTCCTGCCCGCGTGGTTCGGCGCGTGGGCGGGCGTGACCTACGCGAACGAAACGGTGACGAAGGAACTGCTCCTCGGCGGCGGCCTGATCTTCGTGGCAAACGTCCTCGCGCAATGGCGTCCATCCGCCGTGGTGCCGCCGCCGTCGCGCGGGGAATGAGCAGGAATTGAATCAGGAAAGCAGGAAGGCAGGAACGTCGGGTGCGAATGAAAGCGGATGACGCTCGCCGACAGCGTGCCGCAGACTTCCAAGTCTGCTGTGTCGCCGATTTCCAATCGGCGGGTCGTGGAAAATTCCGAAAATCTCGAAGTGCGGAAGTGGCGCGGGCTGGAAGCCCTGCGACACAGCGGACTTGGAAGCCCGCGCTACCTCACCCGGTTGGGCACAACGCGGGAACCTCTTCAATTCCGATTCCTGCCTTCCTGCTTTCCTGATTCCGTCCAGTTTCCCGGCCCTCCTGATTCAGCCGGCGACCTGCCCGCGCGTGACGCCGAGTTGGTTGAGCAGCTTCAACTCGCGCCAGAGTTGCGCGCCGGTGATTTCGCCGCGGAGAAGCAGCCGGTATTTCGCGATCGTCTGCGCGACGAGGTCGGGGGATTCGTTCAGGAATTCGAGCCGGAAATTCCGCAGGCCGAGCGCGAGCAGATGCCCCACAAATTCCGCGCCGGTCTGCGCGAGCGCGTTGTAAAGCGTGTTGCGACAGCCCGCATCGGCCTTGAGCGGATGCTCGGCACCCACGCGGTCGCGCAGCCGGACGTCGTGTTTATCGCAGGGGCGGCCGCAGTTGGTGTAGTCGGTGCCGGTCGAGAGGAACGCGCAGAAGACGCAGTGCTCCATGTGAAACATCGGCATGTGCTGATGGATCGTCACCTCGAACCACGCGGGCGGCGCGCTGCGCAGCAGGCCCTCGAGCTGCGTGAGATTCAGGTCGTAAGACGCGGTAAGACGCTCGAGTTGGTGGCGTTCGCGGAAGTGCGCGGCGGTGGGCGCGTTGGCGACGTTGAGCGAGAAATCTCCAACGCGCCGGTCGTTCGCGAAAAATTTCAAGTGGTCGTAATTGCGGATGAGATAGCCGTCGGCGTTGCTCGAACGCACGAGATTGAGAATCCATTCCTCGCCGGACTTCGTGATGCGCGGCGGCGCGACCCAGATGGTTTTCCGCGGCCCCGCGCAGCCAAAGGATTCGTGCGCCAGGCGAACCGCGTCGCGATATTTTTTCGGATCCTCGAACTCGCAATAAAGCGTGGAAACCCCGCAGCGCAGCGCGGCTTCGAGCTGCGGGAGGTTGCGGACGAGCACGATCAACTCGGGCGGCGCGGACGCGGCGGCGGCGTCCGCCGCAGCGGCGCGCGGCGGCAGCAGCGTCGGGAGCGCGGGTGACGCGGTCATCATCTGCCAGCGGCGCGGCTGCGCGCGGAGCGCGTCGAGCTGCGCGGCAGCCTCTCGACGCAGGCGGTTCAACTCGCTCATCGGCAAAATGACGCCGCCCTCGATCCGGCTCGTGAGGCGATCGAGTTGGAAGGGCGTGCCGCCGAGACGCCCCAGTTGCTCGCGGAGACGCTCGGTGGTGAGCGGTTGTTTCTCAGCGGGCACGAGCGGCATCGTGGAGGCGACCTGCACGACGTGGCCGGTTTCATCGCGCAAAATCAGCGTGAGCGGCGCGCCGGCGTGGCCGTGGACTTCCGCGGAAATGGGGCGTTGAAAGCGCGG
>JAYVOY010000458.1:0-4218 GCA_043757645.1 Verrucomicrobiota bacterium | reverse complement strand
CCCAACGAAATATGAAACATCCCTGGTTCGTTCCGCTTGCCAAAACCCTCGCCGTGCTCGTCGCGCTCGCCGTGACCGCGACGGCCGCCACCGCCGCGCCGAAGCGCATCCTCGTCATCACGCAGTCCAAGGGCTTCCGCCACGGCCCCGTCACGCGGCCCGCGCCGGATCAACTCTGTCTCGTCGAAAAAACCGTCGCGGAAATCGGCGCCAAATCCGGCGTCTTCGAGGTCGTCAATTCGCAGGACGCCCTCGCCTCGCTCACCAGGGAGAACCTCGCGAAGTTCGACGCCGTGTTTTTCTACACCACCGGCTCGCTCCTCCCGCTCGGCGACGCGCGCGACGCGCTCCTCGATTTCGTCAAGCAGGGCAAGGGTTTCATCGGCACGCACAGCGCGACCGACACGTTCAAGGATTTCAAGGGCTACACCAGCCTCATCAACGGCAGCTTCGCCGGGCATCCGTGGGGCGGCGGCACGACCTGCACGTTTGTGAATCACGAGCCATCGCATCCCGTGGTGAAAATGTTCGACGCCGAATTTCAGTGGAAGGACGAGATCTACCAATACACGGACTACGACCAGAAAAACGTGCGCGTGCTCTACAGTTTGAACATGGCGAAAACCAGTCCCAAGAAGCCCTATCTCGTGCCCGTCTGCTGGGTCCGCGAATACGGTGAAGGCCGCCTTTTCTACACCAACCTCGGCCACAATGAGGCGACGTGGAAAGACGCGAAATATCAGGACCACATCCTCGCGGGCATCCGCTGGGCGCTGAAATTGATCGACGGCCCCGCGACGCCGAATCCCGAAGTGCAGCAGGCCGAGCACAACAAATCCATCATCGCCTACGTCGCGTCCGTCGCGGGCAAAGATCCCGAACCGTACCTCGCCAAGGCGAAGTCCAGCCCCGAGTGGCTCACCGCCGTGACCGCCGCCGCCACCGCCGCGGGCAAGGCTCAGGACGCCGTCAATGGCGTGCGCGATCCCGATCCGAAAAAGACCAAGCCCGAGGAACTCCAGGCCGCGAAGGACGCCGCGAAAACGAAGCGCGCGGAATTGCAAGTGAAGGCCGACGAGCAAAAGAAACTGCTCCTCGCCGCGCTGGAAAAATAGACCGCGCCGCAAAATCTCCAGGCCGCCCGGCAGCACGCCCGGCGGCCTTTTTGTTCGCCCTTGTAGGAGCCGAGGTAACGAGGCGCTAACTTTTTTCCGCGCGAAAAGTTGCCGATTACCAAGAGCGTGAACGAGGCGGTTTGCAGACTTGCCTCTCTTTAACGCAGAGGCGCAGAGAGCGCGGAGAAACGCAGAGAATTTTTTCCTCGCTCTGTGATTCTCTGCGCTCTCCGCGCCTCTGCGTTAAAATTTTGCTCCTCGAGCATTCAACGATCCGCCGGGGAAAAGTCAGAGTCTCGTAACCTCGACTCCTACAAAACGGTGTGCGCGGCGCGCGCGGCGCTCACGCCGGTTTTCCCTCCTCGCGGCCGACGACAACGATGTGCTGCCCGCGCTTCACGGGCGCGATCCATGCCTGCGCGATCACGATTCCGTCCACGCCCGCCACGGCGGGCCACGGTTCGGCGTCGATGTGATCGAAGTCGTGGAGCAGGCCGACGGGCTGGCCGCGGCGCACTTCCGCGCCGCACTCGACCAGCGTTTCGTAATGCCCGTCGAACGGCGCGACGGTGAAACATTCGCGATCCACCATCGCCACGCGGCGCTGCGTGCCGTCCGCGTGGTGGCCGATGGGCTTGATTTCGCCGCGCAGTTGTCCGTGGCGAATCGCCGCCGCGAGCACGCCCTGGCGGCCGTACCGCACGCCGTCGAGATTCACCGCGTTGCCCCAGCCCAGCTCGGTGCCGACGGTGATTTTGCCGAGCCGCTCGGCCTCGCTCGGGAGCAGGCCGGGCGTTTGGTTTTGATACGTCATCACCAGCGGCACGCCGAACCAGCGCGCGGTGTCCTCGATCTCGCGACTGAGCGTGGGATCCTCGAGCGGATGAAAACTCGCGCACAAGGCGAACCGCGCCACGTCCCCGCCCGCGTGAAGGTCGATGACGACATGAACTTGCGGCCAGAGGAACTCGCGCACGAACGCCGCGATGCGATGCGTGATGCCCTTCAGTCCCGCGACCTTCCCCGCGCCCTCGACGAACGCGCGGTTCATGTTCACGCCGTCGTCGAGCGTGCTCTCGCGCGTGCCCGCGCGGAACGCCGCCACGTTCAACACCGGCACGAGGATGAGGCGCCCGAGCACGTCGGCGGTTTTGATTTCGCGCAGCAGGTTTTTCAGCACCACCGGCCCCTCCATCTCGTTGCCGTGATTCGAGCCGAACGCCACGAGGCCGCGCCCCGCCCGCGCCTGCGGGCCGACCATCACGGTGAGCGGGATCAGGTGATCGCCCCAGATGCTGTCGTGCTCGAGCGCGACCCAGTAATCGCGGCGGCCGGGGGAATCGAAGTCGAGTTGGTGCGGGCGAACGATGAGGCGGGGCATAAAAAAAGTTCCAAGGTTAAAGCTCAAAGCTCAAGGGAAGGGCCAAGCGCCAAGGGCCAAATGGTGAATGAAAATCCGCGTGCGCTGGCGGGTGGAAAATGGAAGGCGCGGCGAAATACTCCGCGCATGGAGCCTGACCCTTGGCTCTTCCCTTGAGCTTTGAACTTTGAGCTTCATCCAAGTTCCTCCGTGTTCAACTAATCAGCCCCTTCACCACCTCGCCGCTGATGTCCGTGAGCCGGTAATCTCGGCCCTCGTGGCGATGCGTGAGCTTCAGGTGATCCACGCCGAGGCGGTCGAGCAGCGTCGCGTGGAAATCATGCACGCTCACGGGATCGCGCGTGATGTTGTAACCGAAATCATCGGTCGCGCCGTAAACGGTGCCCTTGCGATAGCCGCCGCCCGCGACCCAGATCGTGAAGCAACGCGGATGATGATCGCGCCCGAAACTGTCCTTCTTGATCTCGCCCTGGCTGTAGGCGGTGCGCCCGAATTCGCCGCCCCAAATCACGATCGTGTCCTCGAGCAGACCGCGCGCCTGCAAATCCTTCACGAGCGCCGCCGCCGCTTGATCCACTTCCTTCGCCTTGCCGGGCAGCGCGCCGGGCAGGCCGCCGTGATGATCCCAATCGCGGTGATTCAACTGGATGAAACGCGCGCCGCGCTCGGCGAGCCGCCGCGCGAGAATGCAATTCGCCGCGAAACTCGCCGCGCCGCGTTTCGCGCCGTACAGCTCGAACGTCGCGTCCGGTTCCTTCGCGAGGTCCATCAATTCCGGCACGCTGGTCTGCATGCGGAAGGCCAGCTCGTAATTCTCGATGTGCGCGGCAATCGCGGGATCGCCGAGCGCGCCGAGTTGCAGGCGGTTCAACTCGTTCATCGCGTCAATCGTCGCGCGGCGCGCGGCGGAACTGAGGCCCGGCGGGTTCGACAAATACAACACCGCGTCGCCCGCGCTGCGGAACGTGACCGCGCCGTGCTGCGCCGGCAGAAATCCCGGCCCCCAATAACGCGACTGCAACGGCTGGCCGCCACCGCCGCTTTGAAGGCAAATGTAGGCGGGCAGATCGGCGTTCTCGCTGCCGAGTCCGTAGCTGGCCCACGCGCCCATCGTGGGCCGACCGGGCTGTTGATGGCCGGTGCCGAAAAACGTGACGGCGGGATCGTGATTGATCGCCTCGGTGAACATCGAGCGGATGCAGGTGATCTCGTCCGCGATGCCCGCGATGTGCGGAATGACCTCGCTGAATTCGGTTCCGCTCTGGCCGTGCTTGGCGAACTTGAACGGCGAGCCGACGCAAAAAAGATTCTTCTGGCCGCTCGTCATTCCCGTAATGCGCTGCCCCTGGCGAATGGACTCGGGCAAATCCTTGCCCGTCATCTCGACGAGTTTCGGCTTCGGATCGTAGAGATCGAGATGCGACGGCGCGCCCGACATGAACAGATAAATGACGCGCTTGGCCTTGGGCGGGTGGTGCAGGCGCTGGAGTTCGCCGGGCACCGCGGGGCCGTCGCCGGGAATGCTCGCGAAGGCGCCGGGGCGCAGCAGCGAGGTGAGCGCGAGCGCGCCGAGACCGGTGGAATTGCGCTGCAAAAACGCGCGGCGGGTGAGGAGTTTTTCAGTGGTGGTAATCATAGGAAAATTTTTAGCCGCAGGTTGTCTCACGCCACACCCAAACCCGGAGCGCCGAGCACCGGCTCGGCGCGAACCCAACTCACCCG
>JAYVOY010000457.1:0-4225 GCA_043757645.1 Verrucomicrobiota bacterium | reverse complement strand
GGTGGTGAAGGAACTCGCCGGCGCATTCGGTGCGGAGCGTTTGATTTACGGCGGCGGGTTCGATGAGAACGCGACGCACGCATCGTATCGCGCGTATCGCGAGCGGACGCGCGAATTGCTCGCGGGGGCGGGCTTGTCGGCGGCGGAGCAGGCAAAGGTGTTGGGCGGAAACGCGGCGCGGGTGTTTGGTTTTAGCGCGGCGTAGTTGGTGGGGGCGTGAAAAAAAGAAACTGGCGGCTGCTTGCGCAGGCCGCCAGGTAACACTTTCGTGTCAGCAGGACGTCAGGCTGAAAGCCCGACGCGTGTAGGTAGGATGCAGGTGGGACTCGTTGCCCCAGCCATGATGACCGGGGCGGTGGGCCTGGCACTCTTTCGACCTTCGATTGTGTGCGTCTTCTGCATGGCGCAATCAAAAGCAACGGGCATACCAAGCGGCGAAGGCCCGTTTTACGGGGCTTTTGTGGGGATTGCGTGCGGGGATTTGGCGGCGGTTGTCTTGTTGTTGGGCAGTGTGTCTGTTTTTGCGCAAAGCGGTGAAGCGCATGGAAGAAGTTCCCGGAAGACCGAAGCTGAATAATGAGCGGCAAAAATGGAAACGAGCAGAGCGCGCGGTTGGGGTCTTCCGGGAATGCGGGGAATGGCGGCGCCACCGTGATGGTGTTCGCCGCGATTTCGGACGCGCGCCGCGAGTGCGAAAGCGCCGTCGCCGCTGCGCTCTGCCGGCGCAGTACATAAAAAAACCGCGCGCGCCTCCCCCATTTTGTACTGCGGTGGCAGAGCGTAGCGGCGACACCGCTTTCGAGCGGACGGGGATGCCGCGTAAGTTCCGATCCCCGGCGAGCGTACGAGCGCGCAGACCGTCCTTGGAAATTCGCCCGCCCCCCGTGCGTTCGAAAGCGCCGTCGCCGCTGCGCTTTGCCGGCGCAGTACATAAAAAAACCGCGCGCGCCTCCCCCATTTTGTGCTGCGGTGGCAGAGCGCAGCGGCGACACCGCTTTCGAGTGGAAAGGGTTTCTACGAAACTGCGAAAAGCTGCGGGCGGAGAGATTCCAGACTCCGGTCGCCGTCGCCCTATCGGCCCGCGGGGGCGGAGGCGCGGGGGTCGCATTCGAAGCGGAGGCGGCGCTGGTCGATGGTCACGGTGGTGCGGGTGGCGAGGGTGAGGGCTTCGAGACCTTCGCGGGCGTCGAGGTTCCAGGCGCGGATGCTGGCGCGGTAGAAGTGCCACGAGTCGGCTGACGCGCTCGCGGGGACGACTTCGGGATAACCCGTCCACACGGACGTGAACGTGCGAGCAAGCAACGGTCGCAGCGCGGGCCAGTCGCGGTCGAAGTAATCGAGCGTGTCGGGGAAACGGCGCGCGCAGAGACGCTCGAAGGTGGGTTGATCGAGGCTGCGCACGGAGGCGGTGAGCGGATCGGGGGGCGCGTGGAGGAGAACGCAGGGCGCGCGGAAGGTGGCGCGGATGCGGGTCTGGTTTTCGAGCGCGCGAAGGGCGTCGAGGAGGGTGGCGGCGGCGGGCAGTTGCGCGCGGGCGCGGCGGAAGAAATAAAATTCGTCAATCGCGCCGGGCATCAGGATAAGGGCCTTGGCGACGCTGTTGGATTGGAACGCTTGCAGAAGTGTGGGGCCGAAGTTGGTGCCGTTGAGTTCGCGCACGTTGGTGGGAAGGGGCATTCGGGACAGGGCGGTTTCCCAAGGTTCGGCGCTGCGGGCGTTGGGAGTGAAGAGGCAGAGGAGTGTGAGCGCGACTGCGATGCCTGGGTACGGAGTCCCGGCTTTAGCCGGCGGGGCGTTCTCCTCGCAAATGGTCGCAGGAGATTTCCGGCATCGTCGCGCAGACGGACGTCCCGCCGCCTGAAGGCGGGACTCCGTACGCGGGGTCGCGGCGGCTTTTACGCCCCGCGAACCTTCGCCCCACGTGGACATCAATCGGAAATTTTTGGCAAACGAATGGGGGCAAGCGAATGGCGAAAGAAAAATAATTCGTTCGCCCCCATTCGTTTGCCTCCGCGCTTTTTTGAAAGAGGGAAATTCGCCGTCCATGATTTTCCCTACAGCGAAAGTTGCACGGCGCGTTCCTGGAGTTGCGCGCCCCAGCGGTCGTAGTAGCTGAAGAGGCGGTAGATTTCCTCGAGGCGGCGCAGGGGGAGTGCGGCGCGGCGGGCGGCGGTGGATTCGAGGGGCGGGGCGGTTTGCCACGCGGGATTCAGGGATTGGAGTTCGGTTTCCAACGCGGCGCGGCGGGGATTTATTTTTTGTTGGAGGGCGTTCACGCGGTCGAGCCAGTCGAGTCCGGCGGCGAAGGATTTCACTTTGAGCATCGGCGAGGTGGTCTGGGATTTCGCGGCGAGAAAGGCGTCCACTTCGCGGCAGAGTTGGCCGACCTCGAGGAAGAGGTCCATCGTCTCGGGGAGGATTTGCTGGAGCTGCGCGGGCTTCGCGCCGAGTTCAAGTTCGAGGAGATGCTGGAGCCGCGGCTTGGTTTCGCGCAGGCATTGGTGGGCGGTGTTGATCGCGAGATAACGCTCGGCGGCGGCGGCGCGTTCGGCAGCGGGGGCGTTGTGAAAGCGGTCGGGGTGAACCTCGCTGGAGAGCGTGAGGAAACGGGTCTTGAGCGACTCGGCGTCGAGCCACGGCTGGCGCGGTTGGTCGAGGCGGCGGAAGTGATCGGTCATGCGCGGGCAACCGGGCGCTGCTGGACGGCGAAGCGGCCTGAAATCAGGCGCTGAAACTTTCGCCGCAGGAGCAGCTCGTCGCGGCGTTGGGATTCTTCACCTTGAAGCCGCCGTCTTGCAGCGTGTCGGCGTAATCGAGTTCCGAACCCGTCACGTAGAGGGCGCTCTTGGGATCGACGACGACGCGCACGCCCGCGGTCTCGACCAGGATGTCGCGGCTCGCAGGCGCGTCTTGGAGGTCCATCTTGTATTGCAACCCACTGCAACCCCCGCCGACGACGGCGACGCGCAGGACGCCGTTTTTGCGGCCCTGCTTGGTGAGGAGCGTGGTGACTTTGTTCGCGGCCGAGGCGGTGAGGCGGATGAGGCGTTCGTCTCCCAGGCGAAATCCCTGCGGGGCGGTGGCGGCGGGTTTGGGAGCGGGCGGGGCGATCATAAGCGGCGCGAACGTAGCGGCGGGAAATGAGGGCGTCAACTGTGGGGGCAGGCCGGCGTCCGTGGCGCCGCGGTTATTCGTCGTCGTCCTTCACGCCCTGCATGCGCTTGAGCGGCCCACCGGCGCGCAACCAGGCGTGGACAAAATCGTCGAGGTCCCCATCCATCACGGCCTGCACGTCGCTGGTTTGACAGCCGGTGCGGAGATCCTTCACGAGCCGATACGGTTGGAACACGTAGCTGCGAATCTGGTTGCCCCACGAGACGCTGCCCTTCTCGCCGTAGAAACGTTCCATCTCGGCCTTCTGCTGGTCCTGCCGCAGCGCGAACAGTTTCGAGAGCAGCAGCGTCATCGCGGACGCGCGGTTCTGATGTTGCGAACGCTGCCCCTGCGACGCGGCGACGAGGCCCGTGGGCAAGTGCGTGATGCGCACCGCGGTTTCCACCTTGTTCACGTTCTGCCCGCCCTTGCCGCCCGCGCGATACGTGTCCACCTGCAACTCCACCGGCGGAATGGAAATATCCGCCGTTTGCTCCGCGATTTCCGCAATCACGTCCACGCTCGCGAAACTCGTGTGCCGCCGCTTGTTCGAATCGAAGGGCGAAATGCGCACCAACCGATGCACCCCGCGCTCCGCCTTGCAGAAGCCGTAACAATTCTCGCCCGCGATCAGCAGCGTGACGCTCTTGATGCCCGCGGATTCGCCCTCGAGCGCGTCGGTGATTTCGACCTTCCACCCGCGCAGTTCGCACCAGCGCTGATACATGCGCAGCAACATGCTCGCCCAATCGCACGACTCGGTTCCACCCGCGCCGGCATTGATGCTGAAGATGCAGTTGTTCTTGTCGAGCGGGCCGTTGAGCAGCACGCGCAGTTCGAGCGCATCGAGATTTTTGGTGAACTTCGCGAGGTCGCGAAGCAACTCCGCCTCGAGCGCGACCTGCGCCGCCGGAGCCTCGCCCGCGCCGAGCTCGACCATCACGCGGAAATCGTCGAGCTGCCTTTCCGCCTCGGCCAGCGGCTCGATGCGGCGGCGGAGGGTGTTGGCTTCGTCGATGAGTTTCTGGGCCTGCTCGCGGTTGCCCCAGAAATTGTCCTGCGCCATCAGGGC
>JAYVOY010000456.1:0-4254 GCA_043757645.1 Verrucomicrobiota bacterium | reverse complement strand
GAGCCTGCGTGCAGCGGCCGCAACGCGATGAAGGCCATCGAGATGGTTCACGCCGTTTATCACGCCGCGCTCACGGGGACGCGGGTGAAGCTGCCGCTCACGGTGCGCACGCATCCACTGGCGGGGTAGGTGGGCAAACTAGCCGCGTGGAAGGCACCTTGGCGCTCCGCTGGGGCTGTGCCGGAGCGCTGCCGTCACTTCCCCACCAACCGCTGGTGCTCCAGCGTCGCGTAGCGGTCGGTCATGCCGGCGAGGTAATCACAGACGGCGCGGTGAAAACCGGTTTGCGCCGCGCGTTTGCGGGCCTGGCGGCCGATTTCCTCCGGGTGCGCGCAGAGGTGGTGGAAGAGTTCCTCGAGCTTTTTCACCGCGGCTAAGTTCGGTTCGTGGACGACCGGGTTGTAGTAGAGATTTTGGTAGAGATATTTCCGCAGTTGCAGATTGAGCGTGCGCCGCGCGGGGCTGTAGCGGACGAGCGGCGCGGGTTGCTGGCGGACTTGATCGGCCGAGGTCACACCGGATTCTCGGAGGCTTTGCTCGGTGGTTTCGACGACGTCGCGAACCTGACCGTCGATGAGGCAGCGGATGGTGAAATAGATGCGGCACTCCTCATCGAGCTGGCCGTGTTGCTCGCGCACGGTGCGCTCGGCGTCGCACCAGAGTTCCACGTCGCGGCTGAGTTTTTGTTCGTCGAGCAGGCCGGCGTCGAGACCATCGTCGAGGTCGTGGCTGTAGTAGGTGATTTCGTCGGCGAGATTGGCGAGCTGGGCTTCGAGGGAGGGTTGGCGAAAGGTGAACTCGGCTTGGTGCGCGGGTTGATCGTAGGCCGTCTGGTGTTTGCTCAAACCCTCGCGCGTTTCCCACGAGAGATTCAGGCCGCTGAAGCCGGGATATTTTTGCTCAAGCTCCTCGACGATGCGGAGGCTTTGCTGGTTGTGCTCGAAGCCGCCGTGGCCGGTCATCAATTTGTTCAGCACCTCCTCGCCCTTGTGGCCGAAGGGCGAATGCCCGAGGTCGTGCGCGAGCGCGATGGTCTCGGCGAGGTCCTCGTTCAGGCGCAGCGCGCGCGCGATGTTCCGGCTGATCGCGGCCACTTCCATCGTGTGCGTGAGGCGCGTGCGGAGGTGATCGCCGGTGCCGTTGAGGAAAACCTGCGTCTTGTATTCGAGCCGGCGGAAGGCGCGCGAGTGGATCACGCGGTCGCGGTCGCGCTGATATTGCGTGCGCCACTCGGGCGGGTCCTCGGCGTGTTTGCGGCCGCGGGTGGCGGCGCTGAATTGCGCGTGCGGCGCGAGAAACTTGCGCTCGCGTTCCTCCAGTTCAGTGCGCGTGCAGGGCATGGGGCGTGAAGAAAAATTCCGGCGCGGCGGGGATCAACTCCCAAAAAGAAATTGCCCACGAAACACACCAAACACACGAAAACCAAGGGCTGAACCGAGATTGAAAGGCACGGATCAATTTCAACTCCACGATTACTCCACGCATTTTCCGAGCGCCTTCACTGTTCGTGGGTTGCGTGGGCAGCCGCCGCCTTTTTCCAAGCTCAGAGCAGTTCTTGAACGGACACGCCCTTCAACTCGAACAGCCGGCGAATCGCGTCCTCAATGAGGTTGTTCGGGCACGACGCGCCGGCGGTGATGCCGACGGTGATCTTGCCGGCGGGCAGCCAGTCGCGCGTCTCGACCTCTTCCTGCTTGTGCTGGTTGTAGTGCTGAATGACGCCGGTGGAAACCATCTTGGCCGCGTTCTTGATGAAGAACGTCGGCAGTTTCGCCTCGCCCATTTCCGCGAGATGCGAGGTGTTCGAGGAATTGTAACCACCGATGACGATGAGCAAATCGAGCGGTTCGCGGAGCAGTTTTTCCAGCGCGTCCTGGCGGTCCTGCGTCGCGCCGCAAATCGTGTCGAAGAAGCGGAAATGTTTGTCGAGTTCGGCCGCGCCGTACTTCGTGGTCATGGCCTGGCGCAGGCGGCGCTGCACCTCCTCGGTTTCGCCGCGCAACATCGTCGTCTGATTCGCCACGCCGATCGCGCGCAAATGCACGTCGGGATCGAAACCCGGCGAGTGCGCGCCTTTGAATTTCGCGAGGAATTCCTCCCGGTTGCCGCCGCGCAAAATGTAATCGCAGACGTAATCCGTCTCCGCGAGCGTGAAGACGACGAGGTAATGCCCGCCGGTGGCCTGCGAGCTGGTGGCCTTGGTTTCCTCGTGCCACGCCTTGCCGTGGATGATGCTGGTGACCTGATCCTTCGAGTATTGGCGCACGCGTTTCCACACGCTCATCACGTCGCCGCACGTGGTGTCCACGAAGAGACAGCCCTTTTCTTCGAGTTTCTTTTTCAGGGAAACCTCGGTGCCAAACGCGGGAATGATGACAACGTCGCCGGCCTTCAATTCCTCAATGTCCGCGGTCTTTTCCTTGCCCGAGAGAAACTTGATTCCCATCGCGCGAATCTGGTCGTTGACCTCGGGGTTGTGGATGATCTCGCCGAGAATGTGCAGCGGTTTGTCGGGAAAAACCTTGCGCGCCGCGTAGGCCAGATCGATCGCGCGCTCGACGCCGTAGCAAAAGCCGAACTCCTTCGCGAGCTTCACGGTCAACACGCCGTCGGCGGAAAGCACGTGGCCGTGCGCGCGGATGCGCTCGACGAGTTCGCTGCGGTAATGCGACAACACCTGGGCCTGCACGGCCTCCATGATGTCGGGCCGACGGAGATTAACTTTTTGGGGAGCGCTGGGTGCTTCGATTGCCATAGCGCGCGGAAGGTAACAGCGCGCGACTCACCGTCGAGGACAAAGGCCGGCGAGTTGCCTGTGCCTCGTGAAATTGCGGGTGGCGTGGAGGAAAAAGCTCAAAGGACAAAGTTCAAAGCTCCAGGGAATGGCCAAGAACCAAAAAGATCAGCGCGCGGTGGAGCTTGGACCTTGGAATTTCCCTTGAGCTTTGAACTTTGTCCTTGGAGCTTTTCTGCGCGTCACACGCCGACGGCCCAACTCAAAATCACCTTCTGCACATGCAACCGATTTTCCGCCTGATCGAAAATCGTCTGCGCGTTCGCCTCGAACGTCGCGTCGTCGATTTCCTTGCCGCGATACGCGGGCAGGCAGTGCATCACCAGCGCGTCGGGCTTCGCGACCTTCAGCACCTCGGCATTGATCTGATAACCCGCCAACTCGCGCAGCCGCTGCGCCGATTCCGCCTCCTTGCCCATCGAGACCCACACGTCCGTGTAGAGCATGTCCGCGCCCGTCGCAGCCGCGCGCAGGTCTTCGTGGCAGACAACTTTCCCGCCGGACGGAAAATCAAAATGCCGCGTGAACACCGGCCCCGCGCCCGTCGCGTAAAAATGATTCGCGCCCGCGCGTTGGAAAAACGCCTCGTCCGGCTGATACGCCCTGGGCGCGGCGAGGCGCAGTTCGAAGCCGAGCCTCGCCGCCGCGAAAATCCACGACAACGGCACATTGCACGCGCCATCGCCCACGAACGCCACGACCTTCCCGCGAATCGCGCCGCGCCGTTCTTGAAACGTGAAAATGTCCGTCAAAATCTGGCACGGATGCTCGTCGTCCGTCAGCGCGTTGATCGTCGGAATGCCCGAAAACGCGGCGAATTCCTCGACATCCTTCTGCGCGAACGTGCGGATCACCGCGCCGTGAATCATCCGGCCCAGCACGCGCGCGGTGTCCTTGATCGGCTCGCCGCGCCCGAGCTGAATGTCGTTCGCGTTGAGGAACAGCGCCTGCCCGCCGAGTTCGCGAATGCCGACCTCGAACGAGACCCGCGTGCGCGTCGATGACTTGGAAAAAATCAGCGCCCACACCTGCCCCGCCAGCGGTTGCCGCGCGTGTTTGCCGCGCGTGCGCTTCATCTCCGCCGCGCCAGCGAGGATCGCCGCCATGTCGGCCGCCGACATTTTTTCCAAAGACAAAAGATGCTTCATGCCTGTCAAAATGTTGAACCCCGCCGGAGCGGGGAAGCGGGGACACTACCCAGCGAGCAACGGAGTGCAATTCTTACTACGGGTTAACACCAACACCCGCGGCAAAGGCTCGGCGAGTGCCGGAAAGGACCGGCGGACTTTGCCAAAACTGGAGCGCCGAGCATCGCTCGGCAGCAGGGAGAAACGCCCGCTCAAGCCGAGCAATGCTCGGCGCTCCGCCGGAAGTTCTTCGCTCCATTCGCCCGCCCCCACGTCATTCCATCGGTTTGCCAAATCGCGCCGGGAATCATGTGACCGGAAGCCGCCCGGACA
>JAYVOY010000455.1:0-4254 GCA_043757645.1 Verrucomicrobiota bacterium | reverse complement strand
CGGTGGCGCGGCAAATTCCGGTCAGTGACGCGGCGCTTCGCAATGGTTTGGCGACGGTGGTTTGGGCGGGGCGGTTGCAACTCGTGCGGTGTGGCGCGCGGCGGATTTTGCTCGATGGCGCGCACAATCGGGACAGCGCGCGGAGTCTGCGCGCGGCGCTGGAGAAACATTTCCCCGGCGAGCGACCGACGCTCGTGCTCGGGATTTTGCGCGACAAAGATTTTGCGGAGATGTGCGGTATTCTCGCACCGCTCGCGGGACGCATCCTGCTCGTGCCGGTGCAAAATGAGCGCGCGCTTGGGGCGGCGGAGTTGCTGTCGCCCTGCCGCAACGCGAACGCGGCGGCGGAAATTGTCGTGTGCGGTTCGCTCGCGGAAGCGGTGGGGCGCGTTGAGCGCGAGGCGTTCGTCGTGATCACCGGGTCGCTGT
This sequence comes from Verrucomicrobiota bacterium, assembly GCA_043757645.1. Classification (GTDB taxonomy): domain Bacteria; phylum Verrucomicrobiota; class Verrucomicrobiia; order Limisphaerales; family BJHT01; genus BJHT01. The sequence goes on along the minus strand of JAYVOY010000455.1, from coordinate 3,825 downwards.
ATTTGGTGGGAGAAGCGATGGAAGTGCTCGGCGTGTCGGCGGTCGCGGGGCCGAGTGAGCGCGGGTTGAACGAGTCGCATCGGGTGGTGCGGTGAGGGGTGGCAGGGACCGGCGATGACATGGGTTTTCCGTCAGGAGTCCGCTGTGTTCATCGTGTCTCTGTGGTCCTGCCTCCCGGAATTTTCACCACAGAGACGCGATGAACACAGAGGACCGAACTCAATGGTTCGCGGCGTAACGCGTGCGGTGGGGGGGATTCCAAAAATTGATTTCGGAAACAAAAACTCCGCCGATTGGGGAATCGGCGGAGTTGCGTTTTCTGCGGTTGAGTGAATTTCGCCGCTTCAATTCGAGGCGAGATAATCCAGCAACTGCCGGCGTTGCGCGAGCGTCAGGCGGAGGTAGCGGTCGCGCGCGACGCGGCCCTCGCCCTCGTGGGCGGCGATGGCGTCGTGGACGGTTGGGGCGCGGCCGTCGTGCAGATAGGGCGCGCTGGCGCGGAGGCCCCAGAGCGGGGCGGTGCGCATTTCGCGGGTGGTGGCGGCGCCTTGCGCGATGCCGTCGCCGAGCGAGTCCATGTCGTGCAGCAACAGGTCGGAGAAGAGCCACACGGGTTTGCGATCAAGGGCGGCGATGGGGCTGGGGCCGGTTTGCATCACGGGCGTGTGGCAGACGGCGCAACCGGTTTGCTGGAAGAGCGGTTCACCCGCTTTAGCCGAGGGCGAGAGCGGGAGGCGCGGCGGCGGGCCGAGGAGGCGCATGAAATCAGCGGCGGTGTCAATGTCGCCGCGGCCGGTGGTGGGATCGACTTCATCCTCGGGATCCATCGTGGTGTCGAACAGGGCGAGGAGAGTGGCGTTGCCGTTGGGCGCGTTTTCATTGGGGAAGAAGCGGCTGGTGATGCCCATCTCGTTGAGGTAGGCGTCGGCGGAGAACGCGAGGAGCGTGGCTTGTTGCAATTTCCAACCGAAGTGGCCGACGCGTTTTTGGCCGGTGGTGATGTCGGTGAGTTCGGAGATGCGGCCGGCGACGCCGTCGGGTTTTTGGCGCAGTGCGTTTTGGCGGATGGCGTCATCGGGAATGGCTTCGAGCAAACCCATGCCGAAGAGCGGCGTGGTGCGGCGATGGGCGATGACGTTGGCCTCGGGCGGGACGACTTCGCGGACGGCGGGATCGATCGAGAATTCCTGGAGGAGCGAGCCGCCTTTTTCCGCGAGGGGATCGAACACGCCGTTCACCACACGACCGAAGCGGGTGACGGTGATGGCGCTGCTGCCGCCGACGGCGGGGCCGGAGTGACAGGCGACACAGGAGACGTTGTTGAAGATTGGGCCGAGACCGCCGGCGATGGTTTCCTCGTTTGTGAATTCATCGAGGCCGGCGGAGAAGGCCGCGAGTTGGGCTGGGTTCAAGCCGGGCAACGGATCGCCGAACCGCGGAAGCGGCGACGGCGGCAGGACGCGGAGTGGTCCGGGGTGCGGGCGATGCGCGCGGAATAGTTGCGCGTTGAACCGTGATTGGGCGACGACGCTGCTGATCCCGACGAGCGCGGCGCCGAGGAATCCGAGAACTGCGAGGAGTTTGGTTTTCATGCTGTTTGGCGTTGGTTGTTTTTGTTTGGAAGCTTGGCCATCCCAGTCGGGCGGTGTCGCTTGCATCTGCCTCCAGTAACGGCGCAGCGTATTAAGGGAATGTTTTGAGCGATAAGGAAAATTGTTAAGGGATGGTAAAAGTTTTACGGGCGCGATTTGGGTGCGCGAGGAGTGTTGGGCGGCGCTCGGCGCGGGCTGTGCGATTGACGGTTGCGGGGCTGCCTCGCAATATCGCGCGAATGTTATTTCGGTTTGCTGCTGTGTTTGTGTCCGCTGTCGCGTTGGCGACGGTGGGTTGCCGGCATGTTTCCCCCGCTGTGAATTATCCTCCGACCGCTCGCACCAATCAGGTTGATGTTTATCACGGCGTGTCCGTCGCCGACCCGTATCGCTGGCTGGAGGATGACAATTCGCCCGCGACCAAAGCGTGGGTCGAGGCGCAAAACCGGGTGACGTTCGGGTATCTCGAGAAGTTGCCGCAGCGCGCGGAGTTGCGGGCACGGTTGGAGAAGCTGTGGAATTACGAGCGTTACGGAGTGCCGTTCAAGCAAGGCGGGCGTTACTTTTTCACGAAGAATGATGGGTTGCAGAATCAGGCGGTGCTGTACGTGACGGCCGCGCTGGAGGCCGCGCCGCGCGTGCTGCTGGATCCGAACAAATTGTCCGCGGACGGCACGGTGGCGTTGGGCGGATACAGCATTAGCGAGGATGGGGATTTGATGGCGTACGGGTTGTCGGTGGCCGGCTCGGACTGGCAGGAGTGGCGGGTGCGCGACGTGCGGACGGGGGCGGATTTGGCGGACAAGTTGCAGTGGGTCAAATTCTCCGGGGCGTCGTGGACGAAGGACGGGAAGGGTTTTTTCTACAGCCGTTACGACGCGCCGAAAGCGGGCGAGACGCTGAAGGGCGCGAATTATTTTCAGAAACTCTTTTATCACCGCATCGGCACCGCGCAGGCGGAGGACACGCTGGTTTACGAGCGGCCGGACCAAAAGGAGTGGGGCTTCGGCGGGCACGTGACGGACGACGGGCGGTATCTGGTGATCAGCGTGTGGCAGGGGACGGATCATCGGAACCGCGTTTTCTACCGTGATTTGCACGCGCCCGACGCGAAGGTCGTGGAGTTGTTGCACGACTTCGACGCGCATTATTCGCTGGTGGACAACGACGGGACGACGTTTTGGTTTTCGACGGATCTCGCCGCGCCGCGGGGGCGCGTGATCGCGATCGACATTGCGAAACCGGAGCGCGCGAACTGGCGCGAGGTGATTCCGCAGGCGGCGGAGACGCTCAAGGGCGTGAGCCTGGTGAACGACCAATTTGTCTGCGCGTATTTGAAGGATGCGCGGAGTCAGGTGAAAATCATCGCGCGCGACGGCAGGGCGGTGCGCGAGGTGGAGTTGCCGGGGATTGGCTCGGCGGGCGGGTTCGGCGGGCGGCGGACGGACACGGAGACATTTTACGCGTTCACGAGTTTCAACGTGCCGGGGACGGTTTACCGGTACGATTTGGCGAGCGGGCGCAGCGCGGTTTTTCGCGAGCCGAAGGTGGCGTTTGATCCCGCGGAGTTCGAGACGAAGCAGGTTTTTTACGCGAGCCGGGATGGCACGCGCGTGCCGATGTTCATTGCGCACAAGCGGGGTTTGAAACTCGACGGGAACAATCCCGCGTATCTCTACGGTTACGGCGGGTTCAACATCAGCCTGACGCCGAGTTTTTCCGTCTCAATGTTGACGTGGATGGAACAAGGTGGTTTATACGCGAGGCCGAATTTGCGCGGCGGCGGCGAATATGGCGAAGAGTGGCATCAGGCCGGGACGAAGTTGAAGAAACAGAATGTGTTCGATGATTTTATTGCGGCGGCGGAATGGCTCATTGCGAATGGCTACACGCGCCCGGCGCGGCTGGCGATTGCGGGCGGGAGCAACGGCGGGCTGCTGGTCGGTGCCTGTATGACGCAGCGGCCGGAATTGTTTGGCGTGGCGCTGCCGGACGTCGGCGTGATGGATATGCTGCGCTTCCACAAGTTCACCATCGGTTGGGCGTGGACCAGTGATTACGGCAGCGCCGAGAATGCGGACGAGTTTAAAGCTCTCCACGCCTACTCGCCCTTGCAGAATTTGCGCCCCGGCGTGCGTTATCCCGCGACGCTCGTGACGACCGCCGATCACGATGACCGGGTGGTTCCGGCGCACAGCTTCAAATTCGCCGCGCGCCTGCAGGAATGTCAGGC
>JAYVOY010000454.1:0-4257 GCA_043757645.1 Verrucomicrobiota bacterium | reverse complement strand
GACTGCGGGAGGTGAGCTTCATCATAGGCGTGGGACGTTGGGAGTGACGGGGAAATTATTTCGGCGGGGCTTCGGATTTGCGGAGCAATTTTTTGGGCGCGGCCGGGGCGGCGGGCTTCGCGTCGGCGACGAGCGTGCGCGGCACGTCGAGGCGAATCGCGCCGTTGGGGGCGAGCGTTTGCGCGACGGTCTGGCCGTTGATCGCAAGCGACAGGCTGCAAAAGACGGAGCGGTGCATGCCCTTGGTGGCGTTGGTCGTGGTGTTGAGATCGAAGATGACGTTCTTGTCGTCCTTCGTGATGAACTTCGGCTCGGCGGTGACACCCGCGGGAAGACCGACCAGCTTGATCTCGGCCTTGCCGTCGAACGGCGTCTTTTGCTCGAGTTCGCAGCGGAGCTTCACCGAGGTGCCGACGAGCGTGTTGGTCTGGATGATTTTGCCGCCGACAAACGCGGGCGCGATTTCGAGATCGGCAAGTTGCGTGGAGACGAAGGCGGTGCCGCCGTTGACGGTGGCCGAGCCGAGCATGGTGATTTTCCATTTGCGCATGGTCGCGCCGCCGTTGGCGTTGAGCGTGTAGATCGCGGAGGTCTCGCCCTTCGCGATCGTGATGTCGGGCGTGGTGCCGACGCCCGGGGGATTGTAGAGCATTTGCACGCGGATGGGTTCGTCGAAGCCCGCCTTGCGCTCGGCGATGACCTTCACTTCGAGCGAGCCGCTTTGCACGAGCGGGGCTTTCAATTCCTCGATGCGGATTTTGAAGGGCAGTTCATCGACCACCACGGCGGCGATTTTGTCGGTCCACACCTGATAATAAATTCCGTCGTTGCCCTGCTGCACGAGGTCGTAGTTTTGCCAGATGCCGCCCTTCAGCGGCGCTTTCGCGTCCGCGGGAGTTTGCACCGTGAGGTTCGCGAGCCGGCCCACCATCGGCGCGTCCGCCGCGGCCTCGAACACAACGGGCCACGTGGTCTGATCCTTGGGCATGAGATCGGACTTCATCGTGACGCCGGTGGGGAAGTTCTCGAGGCCGAATTCCACATCGCCGGAAAAATCCTTGCGGCGCACATTCATCAGCGAGGCGAAGCGATTGCCGCGCGCGACGACGATGGACTTGCGGTTCTGTGTGTCGTAGCGCGCGGTGTCCGCGATGTAGGTCGTGACCTCGGGTTCGACCTTCGTCAGCTCGACGCGATACGTGCAGTCGGGGCCGCCGTTGCCGAGATGGTCGGTGATCTTCAGGCAGAACTCGCCGTCGTTCGGCACGTTGAAACGCAGATAACTATCCGAGCCGCCGGAGTCATCGTTGCTGGTAATCGTTTTGCCCGCGGCATCGGCGATCACGAGGACGGTGTCCAACTGCGAGCGAATGCGGCGCGCGTACACATTGATGTCGAGCGTCTGCCCTTTTTTGGCCTTGAACCGGAACCAGTCGGCGTCGCCTTTTTTCGAGATGATGCCGTTGAAGGCGAGCGGCGGCTCGAAGTTCGCCGCCGTTGCGGTCTTCGCGTCGTCGTTCGGCTCGACCTCGATGACGTTTTGCAATTCGGTCACGCGAACGATGTTCGCCGACGGCGCGGTGAGGCCGTTGCGTTCGGCGAAGACGCCGAATTTGTGCCGCGACATTTGCGGCAGCAAAAATGTCTGCGTCAACTCGCCCGCCGCGTCGCCGAGGAATTTCACTTCGAGCGATTCCTCCGCCTTGCCACCGGCGGGAAACACCGCGGAGGGCCGCGGGAAATGGCCCACGTGCAGGCGATACGGATTGCCCGCGCCGCCGTAGGAAGTCTCGCGGACCTCGATGAAATACTCACCGTCCTTCGGCGCGAGGAACGTCACGTAGGCGTCCTGAATGAAGAGCGCGGTGTCGTCGGCCTTCGCGAGCACCTTGCCGGTCGCGTCGCGAATCGCCACATACGGATCGAACATCGTCCGCCCGAGCCGCATTCCCTCGACCTCGACGGCGATGGGCTGGCCTTTTTTGGCTTCGATCTTGTAGTAATCCACATCCTCGTTTTGCACGGTGCCGAGGACGGTGACGTTCATCGAAATCGCCTGCGCCTTGTCGAGCGTCGAGTTCGGTTCCTTCTCGTCGATTTGCGGAAACGGCCCGACATAAAACGTGCGCAAATCCGAAACGCCCGTGGCCGTCCGCACGCGGACCTTGTGCTCGCCCAGCGGACTGTCGGCGGCAATCTTCACCCGCGCGAGCACATGGCTGTCTTTGATTTCCTTCAGCTCGAGCACCTTCACGCCGGACTCGTAGAAGAGAATTTCCTTGGCGTCCTCGAGGCGCGCACCGTTGAAGCGCAACTCGGCCTCGGTGCCGCGTTGCAGTCCGGTGGGCGCGGTGGTGGTCAGGCTGGGCGAGACCGCGCCGGCGGTCGCGGCGGACAACGCCAAAGCCAGGAGGAAAGGGGAACTTTTCATACGCACAGAAAAACTCGGGGCAATACCCGACTGGGATATTGCCCCGTTAAAACCAACGCTCTCTCAACGATCAATCATCGCCACACGCGGGCCTCAGGCGAGGAGGTCCTTCTCCACATGACCCTCGATGACGATGGACTGCGGACGGCTGCCGGGCGACATGAGGCGCTTCTCGGGATCGATGCCGATGAGGCTGTAAACGGTCGCCGAGTAATTGCTGACCGTGAGCGGATCGGCATCCGGTTCCGCGCCCGTCGCGTCCGAGGAGCCGTGAATGTAGCCGCGCTTCACGCCACCACCGGCGAACACCACGCTGAAAACCTTCGGCCAGTGATCGCGCCCCGCGGTGGCGTTGATCTTCGGCGTGCGGCCGAATTCCGAACTCACCAGCACGAGCGTCGAGTCGAGCATTCCGCGCTCGTCGAGGTCGGTGATCAAACGAGCAAACGCCTGATCGAAGCTCGGCATCTGGCCTTCCATCGCGCGCTTGATGTTGTCGTGGTGATCCCAGCCGCCGTAGGTGAGCGAGACGAAGCGCACGCCGGCCTCCACGAGACGCCGCGCGAGCAGCATGCGTTGGCCGGCGGCGTTACGACCGTAGCTGTCGCGGATTTTCGCGTCCTCAGCCTTGATGTCGAAGGCCGCGCGCGCCTTGTCGGAGCTGATCATCGCGTAGGCGCGCTGGTAGAAGGAATCCATGCCGTCGAGGGCATCGGATTTTTCGAGCGCGCTGAAATGGGCGTCGACCACCGCGCGCATCTCGCGTCGCTCCGCGAAACGCTGCGCGTCGATGCCGCTCGGCAGCGTGAGGTCGCGCACGGAGTAGTTGTCCGTCGCCGGATCGCTGCCGAGGGCGAAGGCGCCGAAGGCCGAGCCGAGGTAGCCGGTGCCGGCGTAGGGCGTGACCTGGTTCGGGATGAGAATGTAGGGCGGCAGATCGGCGCGCGGGCCGAGCTCATGCGCTACGACGCTGCCCATGCTCGGATACTGGATCGCCGGGCTCGGCCGGTAGCCGGTGAACATCGAGTGCGTGCCGCGCTCGTGCGCCGCCTCGCCGTGGGTCATCGAGCGGACCACGGTGATCTTGTCGGCGATCTTGGCGGTCTCCTTCAGGTTCTCCGAAAAATACGCGCCATCGATCTTGGTCTTGATGGCCTCGAGCGGGCCGCGGTATTCGACCGGCGCGGTGAGCTTGGGATCGAACGACTCTTGGTGCGACATCCCGCCGGGCAGGTAAATATTGATGACGGACTTGGCCTTGCCGGCTCCCGCCCCGAGACCGCCCGCGCCCGCCGCCCGCGCCTGCGTGCGGAACATGTCGGTCATCGTCATCCCCACGGTGCCGAGCAGGCCCACATAGAGAAATTCGCGACGATTGGGCTGCCAGGGCGGATGGGGCGGGGGTTGTTTCATGGCGATGGGTTTGGCCGTAACGCTGAGATGCGGGGCGGTCGCTTGGAGACGATGGGAGCAAGCCCGGGTTTCATCGGGACGACAAGACCTTTGGCGGGTTGGTTTTGCGCCGGGCCCAAGGCGGCGATCAAATGAACAAGGCGTTTTTAACCGCAGATTACGCGAATGGCGCGGATAAAGGCAGCGCGGTCCGAAACGATCCGCGCCATCCGCGTAATCCGCGGTCAAAAAATCGGGCGCTCAATCCCGGAGCCGCACTTTCTTTCCGGCGTCCATCTCCCGCATCGTCCGCGTGGCCTCGCGCTTTCCCGCCAGCGACTCGTGTTTCAAACGGAGCAAATAGGCCGCCGCCATGCGTCGGTCGGCCGATGAAAGTTTCGAGAGCCGCTGCTTGAGGTCGAGGATCGCGGTGG
>JAYVOY010000453.1:0-4267 GCA_043757645.1 Verrucomicrobiota bacterium | reverse complement strand
TTCCCTTCATGGTGAAGATCAATCACAACGAACTCCTCACCTACCCGAACAAGGCCGACCAAATCATGTTCGGCACCATCAAACAGGCCGCCGACATGGGCGCGGTGGCGGTTGGTGCGACTGTCTATTTCGGCTCCGACAATGCCACCCGCCAAATCGTCGAAGTCGCCGAAGCCTTCGCCCGCGCGCACGAACACGGCCTCGCGACCGTCCTCTGGTGTTACCTCCGCAACAACGCCTTCAAGACCGACAAGGACTACCACGTCTCCGCCGACCTCACCGGCCAGGCCAACCACCTCGGCGTCACCATCCAAGCCGACATCATCAAACAAAAACTCCCCGAGAATAACGGCGGCTTCAAAGCCTTGAACACCGGCAGCTCCAGCTACGGCAAACTCGACGAACGCATCTACACCGAACTCACCAGCGACCACCCCATCGACCTCTGCCGCTACCAAGTCGCCAACTGCTACATGGGCCGCGCCGGCCTCATCAACAGCGGCGGCGAATCCAAGGGCGCCGCCGACCTCGCCACCGCCGTCACCACCGCCGTCATCAACAAACGCGCCGGCGGCATGGGCCTCATCTCCGGCCGCAAAGCCTTCCAGCGCCCGCTCAAGGAGGGCATCGCCCTCCTCAACGCAATCCAAGACGTCTATCTCAGCCCCGACGTCACCGTGGCATGAACAGGAACACGGGGGGCGCGGCTTTGACCCCGCCCCGTTTGGCGTCCCGCCTTCAGGCGGTTCGGGCCACTCCTCGCACCGGGCCGCGTAAACGCGGAACTCCAAACGAAACGCCGCTCGCCTCCCGGACCCGCGCCACCGCACCCGATTTCGCGACAAAACTGCGAATTGTCTTGCCGTAAACCTCTCCCCTCGCAAAATGCCAAGCGACGGATGCAGTAAACGAACCTCAACCCCGCGTTGAAGTTTCGCCGGATGCGCCAATGTAGCTCAGTGGTAGAGCAACGGTTTCGTAAACCGTAGGTCGTCGGTTCAATCCCGACCATTGGCTCCACTTCGTAATCAAGGAATCACAGCGTTTCCGGCGGAGTCACCTCCCACAGAATTTGCGCTTATTGCGACAATACAGCAACGGCGCGGAGGTGAAGGTGCGTGCCGCACGTCGCAAGGAAGACCGGAAAATCGCAAGGTGGCCATTAAAAATAAAAATAGGCCGCGGGGCTTTTACGCTTGGTGCCGCTTCTCGCAGACCGCCGACGCGTGACGCGGTGGAGGAGGGATTGGGACAGGGCGGACGTGGGTTTTGTTCCGGCCTTACAGGACTAGGGAGGTTTTGTTGAACCTGTGACCCGGCCCTTCAGTCCGGGCTGTCACAGGACGGGCTTTCAGCCTTGAAAACGGCGTGGTTTCATAACTCTCCGTTGAAGGCGCGGTGGAGCAGGGACTGAAACAAATCTTCCAACCGGCGGCGGCTGGCGGCTTGGGCGGATTCCAAGTCGCGGATTTCGGTCACACGCTGGGCGAATTCCTTTTGCAGCGGCAGCAGGGGAACGGGAATCGGAAGAGTGCCTAGTCCTTCTGTATTGATATTGAACTGGCCCGCAGACGTCTTTGAACGCGCTCGTATTACGGCGCAACCCTCTCGGCTGGCGAGGTAATGCTGAACAAAAAAAGGAAGCACTTTCCCAACCTTCAACCGGGCACGGATTAAGTATGAAGCATAAATGAATTCACTCGCATCGAATCCGGCAGCATTGATGGCTTCTGAGTCAAACGCAGCACAACGCCCAACATTATCAGCATTTCCGTTAGTTCTTACAAAAAGCAAATCACCATCTTTAAGTCGCAAGCGATCAAAATCAGAATCCGAAACAGGAACGAATTTTAGGTCATCCAAGTTGACTGCTTGATTCACTACGTTTGGGATTCTAAGCGTAGGCTTCCCATTCGTCGTGGCTTTGTTTGATGTGCCGTAACGAAAATCTTCGACAAGTTCACTAAGCGAGCTTTGCGGCAACTGTTTCGGGTCGCCGAATATTTCGTGAAAGAGGGCGGGGATGAGTTTGGCGGTGCGACGGTCGGCTTGGGTGCGGAGTTTTCGCAACTCGTCCGCTTCGTCCAGCAGTTTCACTATCCGCTCCTGCTCCGCCAACGGCGGCACGGCGATGTCTAGTTTCTGATAGTCGGCAATTGTGAGTCCCTTCACGGTTGCGCCAACTCCAGCCCGCTCAAAGTATTCCGCCTTTGAGAGAAGAAATTGGAGCAGATACCGCGGCAGAAGGTCACTTCTTCGCGGCGTCAGTGCCTTCAAGTCTTGGTTAATTGCCACCGGTTTCCGGTTGATTGCAACTTTGCCCAAACCAACCCGAGAAGCGATTATGACCGTCCCTTTGGGAATCAGATTTGATGCCGAGTTGGCGAGTCCTTCGACTGTAATCGTTTCAACGGTCGTTTCAAGCGATTGGCTTTGCAGATCCTTCACCGACGCCCACGGAATGTCTCCGCCCCAATAGTCGGCGCGGTCACGGCGCGGCGTGCCTCCGCCTAGAAAGTCAACCAAGTCACCGAGTTTCTTTGTCGGCCAGCGTTTCATTGCTTGCCGCCGGTTTGTGTGAGCCGGCCTGAGCGCCGTAGGCGCGGCATCTTTGTAGAACCCAAACCCACCAACCCATCCAGCTCCGTAGGAGCGGTATCGGCCATGTCGCCCCTACGGGGCTTGCCGCCATTTTGAAATGCCGTGGCTACAAATATGTCGCGCCGCTGGCGCTGGGAAACTGCACCCGCTGTTCGTCGCCTCACGCCTTGCCTCCAATCTGCTTTAGCAACGCATTGCCACGCCGGGTGATTTCGTTCTCCAGCTTGAGCACATCGCCAAGAATGTCTTCCGGAGCGTCGTGGTTCACGGCTTCCGTGGTCACAGGTTTGTAGCGGCCGGCCGCCAAACTCCATTCGTTCGCTATGATATTTTCAATCGGCACGCGGTAACTGTTTGGGCCTTCTTCGCGTCCCGGCCATTTCGCCAGCACGTCGGGAATGTCGTTGGCTGTAATCGGCGTCCGCTTGTCATCCAGACTGTATCCGTCGGCGGTGATGTCGTAAAACCAGACGGATTTCGTTCCGTAGGAGCCGACGTGAGGAGGCTCTGACTTCTTGCCGCTTTCTTGGGGAAGAGATTTGAGCCTCGTTACCTCGGCTGCTACAGGGTTCTTCTGAAAGATGAGCGCTGCCGTCGCCACTCCCGCATACGGTTTGAACACGCCGCTCGGCAGACTAATGACCGCCTGCAAGTCACATTCCGGTCAGCAGCAGTTCACGGAGCGCTGTCGCGGCGTTAGTAGAGCCAAACAAAACGCCGTTGGGCACGATGACACCGGCGCGGCCATTGGGCGCAAGATGGTCAATGAACCATTTCAGGAAGAGCAATTCAGTGGCGCGGGTGTTCAGCTTGTAATTGAGGTCCGCCAGAATGCTTTCGTCCTGCACCTTCCCGGAGAAGGGCGGGTTGGCGAGGATGCAGTCGAAGAGCTTGCCGGGATACGCGCGGCTGAAGCCGGTGGTAAGCGGGTTCAGCATGGAGACTTGCGCGCGTTCCAACTGGTGCAGGTAAAGATTGAGGATGGCGATTTTCACCATGTTGGCGTCGTTGTCGAAGCCGGTGAATGCCTGCTCTTCCAGAAACTTCCATTGCGCGGGTTTCAACAATGCGCCGTCCACGAGGCCGCGCCGGAGGTCGGCGGGCTTGGTGTGTTGCCGGAGAATGTGTGTGTGAATCTCTGGCGCGAGTCCTCGCCGGTGCCCCGCTGGCGAATCCGCCCACTGAACCGTAACTACGCAATGGGCGGACCGCCGCCGTCTCGGCGGCTCCCGGCGTGGGACAGTCTGCGGGGGCAAATTATCCGCGCGTTTTTGGTTCCCGATTCAGTGCGTCTTTGGGGCCGCGGAAAATCCGCGCGTTCGCCCCGTTTGGACGGGGTGAGCCGCCGGTCCTGCGGCGGTCCTGCGGCATCGTTACGGCTGAACCGCGCGGAGACTGCAAAACCCCTCAAGCGTGCTTTGCTCGTCACCGAAAGATTTACGGCTTCACCTTCATCCCCTCGCCCGCCGCCGCTTGGCGTTGGCGTTCGTCGAAACTGTAAAAGGTTTCCGTCTCCAAGAGCACCGCCGCCGCGACGTGGAGCAAGTCCAGACTCCGCGTGCCCACGGTGGGCGAGTAGCGGTCGCTCAATTCCCGCGCCTTCGCGTGCCAGTCGGCGGCGGGCACGGTCGTCGGCACCAGAAAACCACTGGCAATGTCCGCCTCC
>JAYVOY010000452.1:0-4271 GCA_043757645.1 Verrucomicrobiota bacterium | reverse complement strand
TGAACTTGGCGCGCACGAGCTGAAGCGTGCGGCGGAGCGCGCCGGAATTGGCGAAGGGACCGAAGTAGCGCGAGCCGTCCTCGGTGCGCAGGCGCGTGAGGGTGAAGCGCGGGATGGGGTCGAGGAGGTTGACCTTGAGAAGGAGGAAGCGTTTGTCGTCGCGGAAACTGACGTTGTAGCGCGGGTGAAATTCCTTGATGAGCTTGCCCTCGAGCAGCATCGCCTCGGCGTCGGACCTCACGATGTGCGTGTCGAAATCGTGAATGGCCTCGACGAGGGCGTTGAATTTCAAATCCCAACCCATGCGGCGCGAGGGATGAAAATACTGGCTCACGCGCCGGCGCAAATCGCGCGCTTTGCCGACGTAAATCACAGTGCCGAAGCGGTCCTTCATCAGATACACGCCGGGCTTGTGGGAAACCTGCGAGAGCTTGTCGCGAATGTGATCGGTGACGGGCATGGCGCGCTACTCGGGGGACAGGTCGCCGGGGAGCGCGAGTAATTCGCCGCTGCCATCGACGCGCCACACGACGCGCCCGTCCGGCGCGATTCGCACAACGACGCCGCGCGCCGAGCCGCGCAGGGTTTTCACGCGGTCGCCGGGTTTGAACCCGGCGTCGCGGGCGAGGGTTTCCACGATTTCCACCATCGCCTCGCGGTCCAAAACGCCCGCGATGTAGTGGGCCACGGCGGAAGTCAGCTCGCGGCGGCGGGCAGGCGGCAGTTCTCCAAAAATGAAATCCGTTACCGCACGGCCAATGTCGGCAAAGGTGTTGCCGTTGAAGAAGAGGAACGGGGCGCGCTTGTGGCAACTGCGGAGAAAGTCCAGCGCCTCACCTAATGTCAGGATTTCTTGCTGCTTGAGTCGCCAGTCGGCTGCGACGGCTGCATGGCTCTCTGAATTCTGGCCGTGCTGCGCTCGACCTCTTTCGCACGCTCCTCGGTTGAAGCTGGTGACAAGCTCCCAACTCCGGTTTTTGAGAAAAGCGGCTCGGGCTTGTAGCGGTGATTGTTCGCCAACACTTCCTCCATGATGTCCTGATCGGTCAGGTGTTCCAGCAAGTCGAGGCGGAGTTTCATCGGGCATAACGTAGGGGGAAGACGTGGGTGCGCAAAGCGATTTCCTCGGCAATTACCTAGAAACTTCAACTTTTCGGCCACATTGCGGTTGCGACCAGCGGTAATGAAAGAATTCCCAAGAACATCGTGCTGCCCCAAGACCATCCGCCTGCGCAGTAGAGCAAGTTGTATCCCTGACTTGCCGGTTCCTTGAAGATCGCAAACTCCGCTTCCGCCGACTGTCCGGTTTTCCATCGAGAAAACTCCGGAATACTTTCCGGTCGGGTGTAACCGGATGCAATAAATTCGAGTGGGGTAGTCAGAATGTAGGCTTCAGCAAGCCAGCATACCAGTAACACGAAGCAATGCGCTCGAACCGCGTTGCGGTATTTCAAACCAAAGAACGGCAACCATGCCAGTGATCCCCATGTGATGGCGACGATAGGAGCTACTGCGCATCGATATGGAGGACGCCATTCAAAATTGTCGTCAGCTATTGCGGCAAACCACATAAAGCCAATATAGAAAGCCCATACGGCTCCCGAGGCCCAGCAAAGCATCGCAATAATTTTTCGAACCGTCCGCATAAGTAATCCGAGATACTCGAAGGATGACGGTCACTGTACCAAAACCGGACTTCAGCAGGCGATCTCCGGCTTCTCCATGAACGCGTAGCAAATCATGTGGCAGATGCCCATTTGCCCGTCCTCGGCGCGGCCGTAATGGGTGTCGTTGACGACGATGACTTGATCGGCGATTTCCGCCATGCGCCCGCGTTTGGCCCCGACGAGCGCGATGGATTTCAGGCCATTTCGCTGGGACCATTCGAGCGCCTTGACGCAGTTGGGCGAGTTGCCGCTGACGCTGAGGGAGAGCACGAGGTCGCCGGCGCGTCCGTAGTTTTCCAACTGCCGGACGAAGACGTCGTCGTAGGAGTAATCATTCCCGATGGCGGTCATCCAACTGACGTTGTCGTTGAGCGAGAGCACGCGGAAGCGTTTGCCGAGCTTGTCGGACGCGCCCTTGCCGAGGTCGGTCGCGAAGTGCGAGGCGTTGGCCGCGCTGCCGCCGTTGCCGAAAACAAAAATCTGGCGGTCGTCGCGCCACGCGTCGCGAAACATCTCAATCGCCCGCGCCACTTGCTCCACGGGGATCGAGTCAAGAGCGGCCTTTTGCGCGCGGACGTAACCGGAAATCCAATCGTTCATGCGGGGAACGTCGCAAACGCCGGCGCGTTTGCACAGTCGAATTTCTGGCGCGACGAAGCGGAGGTGAGGCCGGCGGTTCGTGAAGAATCTTGCGCTAAACATTTTCGCGTGATTGCTCCCGCCCCGGAATTTTCGCGGCGTTTTACGATTGTTTCCAAGAATCGGAGCGCCGAGCACCGGCTCGGCGCGAGCCCGGCACAATTGTCCACGCCGAGCCGGTGCTCGGCGCTCCGCCGCCATCTCCCGCCGCAGTTTGCGCTGCCCACGACCCGCGCAGTGGTTTAGCATAAATTTCCGTTTGACAAAGCGATTCGAAACACTAACATACGTAACATAACTAAGACACTTATGATTGAAGTAGCGCCCGAAAAGAAAGTGACCCACAACGAGGTGATCAAAGCCGCCATTCCCACGCTGGCCGGCAACATCGCCGCCACCGCCGCGTCCGGCAGTGACCAATTTTCCGCCGACGACCAGCAGTTCATCAAGTTCCACGGCATCTACCAGCAGGACGACCGTGACCTGCGCAAGACGCAGAAAAAATTCATCATGATGATCCGCGGGCGCATCCCCGGCGGCATCATGACCCCGTCGCAATGGATTACCTTCGACGACCTCGCGACGAACTACGGCAACAACACGCTGCGCCTCACCACGCGCCAGAGCATTCAATTCCACGGGGTCGTGATGTCGGACCTCGGCTCGCTCATCAAAAAGATCAACGACTGCCTCCTCTCCACGCTCGCCGCGTGCGGCGACGTGAACCGCAACATCACCGCCTCGCCGACGCCCACGCAAACCGCCGCCCGCGCCGCGATGATCGACGACGTGCATCGCGTGGTCGCCGCGCTCGCACCCCAGACCAAGGCCTACCACGCCATCTGGATTGACGGCGTGCAACTGAACCTCGACGATCCCGCGAACAAAGACTTCGTGGACCCGCTCTACGGCAAAACCTATCTGCCGCGAAAATTCAAAACTGCCTTCGTCCTACCTCCCGTGAATGACATGGATGTCTTCACCAACGACCTAGGCTTCATAGGCATTGTAGAGAACGGGAAGTTACTCGGCTACAACCTCACCGTCGGCGGTGGCATGGGCCGAAGTCACGGGAATGAAGTGACCTATCCGCGGCTGGCGGATGTCTTCGGCTTCGTGAAACCCGGGCAAGTTGTGGAAGTGGCGAAAGCCGTCCTTACCGTCCATCGCGACTTCGGCGACCGCACCGACCGCAAACACGCGCGCCTCAAATACGTCGTCCAGGAACGCGGCGTGGACTTCGTGCGCGGTGAAATTGAGAATCGCGCCGGCTTCAAACTCGAGGCTGCCCGTCCCTACCAATTCACCACCACCAACGACACCTACGGCTGGCAGCAAGCCCTCGACGGCACAAACTTCCTTACGCTCTTCGTCGAGACTGGCCGCATCAAAGACACTGAGAAGCTTCGTCAGAAAACCGCGCTGCGCCGCGTCGCGGAGAAGTTCGGGAACATCGAATTCCGCCTCACCGGCAATCAAAATGTCATCCTCGCCAACGTCGCCGCTGCCGACAAATCCGCCGTCACCGCGCTGCTCGCGGAACACGGCGTCCGCACCGACCACCAGACCAGCCTGCTCCACGGCAACTCGATGGCCTGCCCGGCACTACCCACCTGCGGCCTCGCCCTCGCCGAGTCCGAACGCATGTTGCCCGGCCTCATCGATCGCATCGAAAAACTCTGCGCCGACCTTGGCCTCAGCGGCGAAGAGATAGTTATCCGCTCCACCGGCTGCCCCAACGGCTGCGCCCGCCCCTACATGGCCGAGATAGCCTTTGTCGGCAAAGCCCCCGGACGCTACCAACTCTGGCTCGGTGGCAACGCCTCCGGCACGCGCCTCAACCGCCTCTTCAAGGATGTGGTCAAGGACGCGGACACCGAGAGCGAACTCCGCCCCCTCCTCGCGCGTTTCGCCACGGAACGCAACGCCAGCGAACGCTTCGGCGACTGGTGCGAGCGGGTGTTG
>JAYVOY010000451.1:0-4273 GCA_043757645.1 Verrucomicrobiota bacterium | reverse complement strand
CGCTTCACGACCGCGCGCGCCGCACTGGCCCGCGAGTTCAAATCGGAGAACTCCGCGCTGGCCTTGTCCGCCGCCGTCGCCAACACCGCGAGGGCTTTTTCCTCCTCGGTGCGGGCCTTCTCGGCCTCGGTCGTCGTGGTTTGCAAAACCGTTTTCGCCAGCGCCGCCGCCTGCTCCTTCACGGTCAAGGTCGCGGCCAGCGTCTCGCTCGATTTTTTCGCCGCCGCTTTGTCCGCCGTGCAGCGCGTCACGTCGGCGAATGCTTTGTCCGCAATCAGCTTCGCGTCCTTCGCCGCTTTGTCCGCCAACGCCAGAGCCGCGGTCGCCTTCGTCGCCACCGCGGTTGCCAGCGTCGCGGCGGTCTCCGCGGTCATGAGATCCTTCTTGGCTTTCAACGAGGCGGCGGTGCTCGTCGCCACCGCTTGCGTCGCGACCGCCTGCGCGGCGACGGCCTGACGAATCTTGGCCGCGGAATCCGCGGCGATGGTGTCCCCCGCGGTGCGGGCGCTTTTCGCAGCCGCGTCTGCGGCGGTCTTGGCGGCCGTCGCCGTGGCGAGCGCGGTCTCAGCCGCCTTCACGACTTCAGCGACGGGCTTCTCCGGCTTGCGCGCAACGCCGAGCAAACGCGTCTTCTCCGCGACATCCGCCGCCGCCTTTTCCGCGAGCGCGACGGCGGCGGCGGGCGCTTTCTCCGCCGCGTCACGCGCTTTTTCCGCCGTGGTGATGTTTTGCGCGGAAGTCAATTTCGTCGCTGCCAGCGCCACTTCCGCCGCGGTGTACGCAGCCGCTGCGGCATCAAATATTTTCTTCGCCGCCGTTTTTTCCGTGGTGCAACGCGTGACCTCCGCCAGCGCCTTGTCGCTCGCGGCCTTCGCGTCCCGCAACGCTTTGTCCGCCGCCGCCAGCGCGGCCACCGACGTGGTCTGTCGCTCCGTCGCCTGCGTCAACGCCAACTCGGCGGCGGCCAAATCTTTCATCGCTTTCAGCGCCGCGGCTTTCGCGAGCGTCACGGCCTGATCGGCGGCGTCGCGGTTCATCGTCGCGGTGCGGATTTTCGCGGTGCCCTCGGCCGCGATGCGGTCCGTCTTGGCGCGCTGTGTCGCCGTCAGATTTACGGCCAGCGCTTTTGCCAGCGACGCCTTCGCCACCTTCTGTTCGACCGCATTCACCTCGTCGTTCGCCGCCTTCATCTGCGCGTTGGCCTCGGCGACGGTTTTGTCCGCGGCGGCCTTGGCGGTGTCGGCGGCCTCGCGCGCGGCTTTTCCTTTATCGACGGCTTCCTTCGCGGCGGCTTCCGCCTTGGCCTTCACCTCGTCGTGCAATTTCACCGCGGCGGCCAGCAGCTTCGCGCCTCGTTCTTCACCGCCCTGCGCCTCCTCCAACAAGCGCGCTTTGGAGCGCTGCTCCGCCGTCGCGCGCTCCAACACAAAACGCAGGTCGCGCAGCGCGGCGACGTTGGCCTTCACCCTCGCCTCGGCCTCGTTGCGCGCGCGCACGAAGCCCTCGATCTCGGTCCACGCCGCGCGCGACGACTCGGCGCGCGCCTTGGCCATGCGCTCGGCTTCGGCGCGCTCGCTCGTATCCGCAGTCTGGCGCGCCTCCTTGATCTTGACAGCGTTGGTCTGCTCGAACCGCGCCACAGCCTCTTCGGCGAAGCGTTCGCGATCACGCTGGAACTGCGCGAAATTCGCCGCGGGCGCGAGCAGCATCCCCGCGTGGAATCCGCGGCCCGCGTGGAAACTGTCACCCGTCTTGGGCCGGCGCACGGCGCTCAATTGATCCGGCGCGAATTTCAGGCGCTGCCACGCGAGGTCGCGGAACTGCACCTGATTGCCCGCGAAGTCCAGCGCGCGGGCGAGTACGATCGAGCCATCCAGCAAACGCACCTCGTATTCGGTCGTGATCGGCACAACAGGCCGCACCACCACGGCGGCAATGTCGAGCGTGGTGCTGAGGGAACGCAGGCCGAACAACACGGAATTGACCTTCAACACGCCGCCGGCGAGCGAGTGAAATTCGCCATCGACAAAATCGCCGTTGCGCAACAGCACGCCGCGCCTTCCGCCGCCCAGCTTCGCGAGGCGCTTGGGCGTGACGTGTTGGAACAACACGACCCCGACGCGAAGATTGGAGAGGGAGAAAGTTCCTTCGCGCAACGTGAACGCGCTGTCGTCGCCCGCGGCCACGACGCCCGCGACGAACGAGCCGTCCGTCGTGATGATGCCCGGCGGCAGGCCGACGACGTACTCGGGCGAGACGCCATCCAAGCCGTTCGAGTCGAGGCCGGGGAGATCGTAAATCTTCGGGCGACCGAACGACACGCGCCGCCAGCCTTTCGCCGGGAGCGCGACATCTTTTCCCTCGACGGTTTTCACCGCGAGCGCGCCGTCGGGCTGCCATTTGACCTCGCCGCGCAACGGGTCGCCCGTCGGCAGTTCAATCGTCGCCGCCGCCAGCAGTGCGGGCAGCAGCGCCGTGAGCCACGCGGCCACGCGGAGGGATGGAGGGAGCAGGGCCATGAAAACGAACGGCTGGCGAACCGTCTGCGGCGGCAGACGCTACCGCTGATAAAGCGGGATGTAGTGATACGGCATCGCCAGCATCATCACGTAAACTGCGGTGGAGTAATTGGGGCCGACCCCGCCGCGACCGCGCGCCTCCCAGTAGGCGAGATCGCCCTGGCGCTTCACGCTGGCGAGCAGGGATTTTTTGCACATCTCGTACCACTTCTTCCACGTCTCGCCGCCGATCATGTATTGCGCGGGCGCGGCGTAGTAATTGCCGTAGGTGTACCACTCGTGGTCCTCCTTGTAGTTCTCGAACAGATATTGCGAACCCTTCTTCACGAGCGGGTCTTCGTAGAGGCCGCAAACCTGAAGCGAATAAATCGCGGCGGCGGTGCGGGCGAAACCGGGGCTGCGGTTTTTCGGTTGATAGGTGAACCCGCCGCTGGATTCGTCGTAGCAGTTCTTCACGTACTCGACGGCCTTGTCGATGGTCTGCTGCGGCACCTCGATGCCGGAATTTTTCGCCGCGCGCAACGCGACCACCTGCAACACGGTCACGGAAATATCCGCGTCCTTCACAATCGGGCGGTAGCGCCAGCCGCCCTCGGGATTCTGGCTGCTGATGATGAGCTTGATGGCGCGGTCGAGTTTGGCGCGCATCACGGGCGAGCGGGTCTGGCCGTAAATCTCCGCCAAGGCCACGCTCGCGATGCCGTGGGCATACATGTATTGGCCATCGTGCCGCGTGCCCATCACGCCGTCGGGCCCCATGGAATCGAGGAGGAATTGCATTCCCTGGGCGACGGGTTTGCCGAACTCGCCCTCGCCCGGCAGATGTCCCGCGGAGAGAAATGCCATCAAGACGTAGCCGGTCATCGCGACCTGCCGCTGCTTCTCCTCGCCGCTGGCGCCCCACGCGCCGCTGGCGGTTTGTTTGGAGGCGAGATATTTGAGGGCACCCTTGACGACGGCCTCGGTGGATTCATCGACGGTGACGGTGTCCTGCCGCGCGGGTTGGGCCACGGCGGAGCGCGCCGGCATTCCCACGACCACGACGAACGCCAAGGCGAGCGAAAGAATCGGCGAGCGCATTACTTGTTCTTTCCGCCGGTGGCCTGATCCGAGAGGTTTTTCAAATACTGCTCGACGAGCGAACCGAATTCCTCGGGATATTTTTCGGTTTGCGATTGGATGATCGCGTTGCGGTCGCGCTTGGGCAGGCCGATGAAATTGCTGCGGCCCTTGACGTCGCCGAGCGGGCCGTCGGCGCCACCGGCACCCTGCCAGTTGCCCACTTCCCCCTTGCCCTTGCCCTCGGCACCCGGCTCCTTCGGCTGGCCCTGACCCGGACCCTTGGCCTGACCTTTGCCCTGCGCCTGGCTCTGGCCTTGCGCCTGACCCTGACCGGGCTGCTGGCCCTGACCCTGACCCTTCTCGCCCTGACCCTGGCCTTTTTCGCCGGGCTGTTGTCCGGCGGGATCGCCTTGCGCGGCGTCGGTGCCGACACCGGCTTCCGCGAGCGCGAGGGCGGCGGCGGCTTGGGCGAGGGCTTGCTGCGCGGCCTCGGCGTTGGCTTGCGCGGGCTGGGCGTTGTTGGCGTTGGCCTGCGCCGCGGCGTTCGCGAGGGCTTGCTGCGCGTTTTCGAGCGCGGCCTGCGCGTTGGCGGGCAGTTGGCCGTTCTCACCGGCGGTCAGCGGGCTGACGAGATTGGCGGCGTTTTCCAACGGCTGCGCGGCGGGCTGCGCCTGCGCGGCGGCGAGTTGTTG
>JAYVOY010000450.1:0-16189 GCA_043757645.1 Verrucomicrobiota bacterium | reverse complement strand
CCGTCACCAGATTGTCGATCACGATGACCCGATGCCCGCGCGCCAACAGGAGATCGACCAAATGGGAACCCAAAAAACCCGCCCCGCCCGTCACGACCGAAACCGGTTGCGGAACCGCGGCTGGGGATTGCTTTGCGTGAGCTGTTTTTTTTGTGGCCATGATGTTCGCGGTCCGGACAAACCGACGGGGCGAACTCATTTCGCGCCAGTGCCGAGGACGACGACCGGGATGGTGCGCAAAAGGATTTTGAAATCAAGCCACAAGGACCAATTATCAATGTACTCGAGGTCCAACCGCACCCACTCGTCGAAATCCTTCACGTTGTTGCGCCCGCTCACCTGCCACAAACACGTCAACCCCGGCTTCACACTCAAGCGCCGCCGATGCGCCAAATCGTAAATCCGCCGTACCTCATCCACCGGCAACGGCCGCGGCCCCACCAAACTCATCTCCCCGCGCAGCACATTCCAAATCTGCGGCAACTCATCCAAACTATACTTCCGCAACCACCGCCCCACCGGCGTCACCCGCGGATCGCGCGTCACCTTGAACACCGGCCCGCCCATCTCGTTCAGCCCCGCGATCTCGTGCTGCCGCTGCTCCGCGTCCGTCACCATCGAGCGGAACTTGATCATCGTGAACGGATGCCCATTCAGCCCGCTCCGCTTCTGCTTGAAAAAAACCGGCCCCGGCGAGGCCACCCGAATCGCCACCGCGACCAATGCCAGCACAAGTGAAAACGCCACGAGCAACAACGCCGCCCCCACCGTGTCGATCACCTGCTTCGTCACCGACTGCCACGAATCCTCCGGCGTCGAGCGGAACACCAGCGTCGGCCGCCCGTGAAAATCATCCAACGACACCCGCGAAATCTGCGGCCGGAAAAAATCCGCCAACAACCACACCTCCACGCCCTCCAACTCGCACACCTCGATCGCCTTCTCCGCCTGCGCGAAATAATTATGCTGCGCGCACATGATCACCCCGTTCGCCGAATGCTCGTGCAGCAAATCCACCAACCGCTCCACCGGCTGCGTGTTCAAATCAAACTCCGCCACCACCCCGATGCCATCCTGCTCCCGCGACTTCATCTCACGCCCCAACTCCGCCGTCTCCTCCGCCGTCCCCAGCAAAATCACCCGCTTCTGAAAAAACCGCCGCCCAAACACCGTCCGCCGCCACCAGCGCAATCCCTCCTCCTTCAAAAAAATCACCGCAAAACCAATCCCCGCGAACATCAACACCACCGACCGCGCCGGTTTCAACCGGAACAAAAACGTCACCAACACCAACCCCACCGCCACCAGCACACACGCCTTCGCCAGCGACCACGCCGTGTGCCGCCGCGACTCCACCAAATGCCGTTCATAAAATCCCTGTGACTCCAACAACGGCGGCGCGAACGGAATCAAAAAGAGGTACAGCGACAAATACTCCGTGAACGGCTCGATCTGCGCCGCGCCCCCAAACACCTCGATCTCCCAATTCGACCGCAGCAAATGCGCCAGCCAAAAGCTCAAGCCAAACAAGCCCGCGTCCACCACCTGGTGAACCTGGCGTCGCACAACTTTCTGCCGACTTAACATAACGTCGTCACTCTGACCGCCCCAACCCCGCCCGTAAATACCCAGTTCTCCCCATGCCGCGCCGCGGCCGCTTCACAAATTTCCGACAACCCGCCACCCCTTCTCCGTCCCAATTCCCCTGCCAGATTCCCTGAACCGGAGCGCCGAGCACCGGCTCGGCGCGTGCCCACCGCAGCCGTCCACGCCGAGCCGGTGCTCGGCGCTCCGCGGTTCACGGCCCCGCTGCCCGAAGCGAGAATCATCGAAACTCCCACGCGCCTCTGTGTTCATCGTGTCTCTGTGGTCCTGATTTCGGGTGTTTTTCACCACAGAGACACGCTGCACACAGAGAAACCAGTTCCGGGACTCAACGCGCGAAATTAGATTTGAGGAAGTCTCTCACCGTCCCCCACCTTGCTGCGCACCACGCGCGACATGCAGTTCCGGCACCACCCCGCCAATCAACAACCGCATCCGCTCAAACGTCGCCTCCTCCTCGCCCGGCGCGCAGTCCGCAAAAAAAGTCACATACGCCCACCGCTGCAAAACCCCCGTCGTTATTAAGTCCCGCGCCATCCACCACATTCGCTCCCAGTGCTGCGCCGTCACCCGCCCCTCCGCCACAAACCAATAAACAAAAATCCCCCGCCGCACAAAAACCTGCCCTCCCACCTCGACCTTCTTCGTCGTCGTCAACCGCATCACCGGCAACTCATCCGCCCCCCGGGACGCGATCCCCATCGTCACCCACTCCGTCCGCTCGATCACCCACCCCTGCCCCGCCAGACAAAACTGCGGCTTGTGAAGGCTCGTCCGATCCGTCCCCATCAACACCACCGTCGCCAGCGCCGCGAACCCATCCTCCGCCCGATACACCCGCTTCCCGAACGTCGTGTCCGCCGGCAAATTCCCCTTCTCCTCCGGGGCCGGCCCCAACTCCTCCGACCCAAAACCCGCCACCCGCTCCGGCAACAACACCCGCACCACCGCGCCCTCCGCACTGCGTTCCACCCGCACCCCCGGCTCTCCCAACCGCTGCACCGCCCGCAACCGCAGCAGCAGCCCCGCCCCCCCCACCATCAGCGCCAGCGCCACCCCCGCGCACACCCACCGCTGCCGCACCCCCGCCGCACTCACACCCCACCTCCCACACGCTCCGTCCGCTCCGTCTGCTCCGTCCGCCGCGGTCGCTCCCGCAACCCCCACCCCAACCCCAGCACACACCCCAGCGCCACCGCGAACGTCACGAACCCCAGCCGCTGCTCCACGAACGCCCCCGCGTCCTGCCCGAACGCATCCGCCACCACGATCACCGCCACCACCCGCACCACATTGCCGAACACCGCCAGCGGCACCGCCACCAGCACCATCAGCCCGCGCTTCCACGCCGCGCGAAACGACACAAACCCATAAATCGTCGTCAACGCCAGCAACGAAATCAGACTCCGAATCCCGCTGCACGCCGGCGCCACATCATAATTAAACGACCGCGACGGACTGAAAATCTGCGACCCCTCCCGCACCACCTCGATCCCCAGCACCCCAGTGCTAAACCCCGCCGTCGCCCGCGCCACCATCATCCGCAACGGAAACGTGATCCCCTCCGCCAGCGACCCAAGCGGCACACAAAAAACAAACAACACGAACGGGAAAAAACTCGCCCGCAACCACGCCGGCCCCCACGCCAAACCCATCAACGCATAAATCCCCGCGAACCACGCCACCACCGAAACCCGCGGCTGCTGCACCACGTACCCCACCACATGCAACAACACCGCCCCCGCCAGCCACGCCAGCGCCGGCGGCCACACCCGCTTCGGCACCGCCAGCAACTCCTCGCGCCGCCACCAAAACAAACCCAGCACCACCAACGGAATCAAGTTCCCATGCCCATCCTCCGAGCTGGGCGAATTGTACGCCGTGTGCAACCAGCGAAACAGCGACGCCGTGTCCACATACCCGAACGTCGAATTCCCCAACACCTGAAAAAATCCCCCCCACGCCGCCAGCAATCCCAAAAACAAAAACTTCTCCGGCCACGCCGCCCAACAGCGCTTCACGTCGTCCACAAACGACTGGCCCCCGCCCGGATTTGCTCGCTCGTCACTCACGCCTTCCACGCCCGTCCCCGCACTCCGTCCCACCCCAAATAAAATAAAAACAACCCGTTGTATTTCGCGTACCGCCCCGCCAACCGCCGCGGCTCCGCGCACAGCCGATACCACCACGTCAAGCCCCGCCGCTGCATCCACCCCGGCGCGTCCGCCTTCGTTCCCGCGTTCACATCAAACGCAAAACCCACCGCCAGCAAAACCCCGCGCCGAATCGCCGCCCGGTTCCGCGCGATCCACTCCTGCTGCTTCGGCGTGCCCAGCCCCACCCAAATGCAATCCGGCGACAACGCATTGATCTCCCGCACGATCGCCGCCTCGTCTTCCCGCCCAAAATATCCATTCCGCACCCCGACAATTTTCACCGCCGGATTTTCCGCCGAAAAAGCTTCCCGCAACCGCCCGACACACTCCTCACTCCCGCCCAAAAAATAATGCGTCAACGCCGGCGCGCCCGCCAACAACGCGTGCCGCATGAACGCCGGCCCGTAAACCCGGTCCCGCAAACCCGCCCCCTGAAAATTCAAACACCAAACCAACGGCATCCCATCCGGCACAAAAAAATCCACCCCCCGCGTCAACTCGCGAAACCCCGCGTCGTGCCGGCGCAGCGTCACGATGTGCGTGTTCGTGAAATCCACCACCGCCGTCCGCGCCGCGCCCGCCAGCCGCCCCAACTGCTCCGTCCACTCGGCGTACGTCGTCACCACCAGCGGCGTCCCGAGCACGTGCAAGATTTTCATCCGGTCAAAAAATTATCCGCACCCGTTCGCTTCTTCCGCGCGCGTGCGTCACAGGCGCTCAACCCTCCCCCAAAGTCATCCGCCGCAAAATCCGCTCCAGCGGCCACTCCATCCGCCAATTCGGATAATCCCGCCGGAATTTCGCCAGGTTCGTGATGTAACAAATGTGATCGCCCACCCGCGGCTCCTCCTGATACCGCCACGCCACCTTGCGACCCAGCAACTCCCCGAGCCGCTCCAGACACTCCAAAATCGACGCGCTGTTCGCGCGCCCGCCGCCCAGATTGTACACCTCCCCGCACCGCGGATTCGCCGCGAACTCCAGAAACGCCGCGACCACATCCGCGCTGTGGATTTGATCCCGCACCTGCTTGCCCTTGTGCCCGATCACCGTGTACGCGTCGCCCGCCCTGGCCACCTTCACCAGATACGACAGAAACCCGTGCAACTGCACGCCGGAATGATGCTCCCCCGTCAGACAACCACCGCGGAAAACCCCCACCTTCATCCCAAAATATTTCCCATACTCCTGCGCCACCAAATCCGCCGCCGCCTTGCTCGCGCCAAACAAACTGTGCAGCGTCCGATCGATCCGGCACGTCTCCCCGATCCCGTCGTAATCCTCCGCCCGCGCGTACTCCCACCGCGTCGGCAACTCCCGCAACGGCAGCTCATTCGGCGCGTCGCCGTAAACCTTGTTCGTGGACATGAAAATGAACACCGCCTCCGGACACGCCAGCCGCGTCGTCTCCAGCAAATTCAGCGTCCCCACCGCATTCACGTCAAAATCCACCAGCGGCAACTCCCTCGCCTTGTCGTGCGACGGCTGCGCCGCGCAATGAATGATCAACTCGAACCGCTCCCGCTGGAATAAATCCGCCAGCCCCGCGCGGTCGCGAATATCCAAGTCGTGATGCGTGAACCGCCTCGTCTCCCGGCGCAACCGCGCCAAATTCCACAACGTGTCGCCGTCCGCGCCAAAAAATTCGCGGCGCAAATTATTGTCGATTCCATGCACCTCATGCCCGCGCGCATCCAAACCCGTGACCGCTTCCGAGCCGATCAAGCCGCTGGAACCTGTGACCAAAACTTTCATTCCCCGCGACCCTACGCAAACCCGCACCCAGCGACAAAATCTAAATGCCGCGCCGCAGCGCGGTTTCAGCATCCCGCAATTTCACCCCGCCAACCCACGCGCCCAGCGCCCTCCTCCTCAATTCCCCTGCCCCAAATTCTCTTGCCAAAATCCCTTTGCCAAAATTCCCCAGCCGCGCTCCGCCGCGAGCGGGGCCGGACCGCGGCTGTGTCCCGCGCCGAGCGGGATCAGCCGCAGCGCGTCCGAGCGGCGGGGCGCGCACGATCAAACCCAATACGTCGGAACGGGAGGCGTGCCAGAGATATTTCATCGTCTCGTGCAATGCGTGACCGCTGCGGCTGGTCTGCGACACAGCCGCGCTCCGGACCGTGAGACACAAGTGACCAACAATTTCAGGAGGCACCGGCCCGGTTCGGCGGTTCACAGCGCGACACTATTTTGGCAAATTCTCACCCCTTGAAACTTGGGATTTCCCTTGCGCTTTGAACTTGGCCTTTTGAGCTTTCCCCCCCACCCTCGCCCCCTACCCTGCGCCGCATGGTCCCGGGCATCGCCGACAACACCAACCCCGACTCGCTCGCCTCGCGCCTGCGTCGCCAGCGCATGCAACACTTCCTCGCGCTGCTCGCGCCCTTCCCCGCGCCCGTGCGCATTCTCGATGTCGGCGGCACCGCCGGCTTCTGGTTGCGCAACGCGCCCACGCTGCCCAAAGCCATTCAGCTCACCCTGCTCAACTTGGAAACCGTCGCCACCGCAGGCCTGCCCCACGCCGTCGCCGTCGCCGGTGACGCCCGCGACCTCCGTCAATTCGCCGATCAATCCTTCGCCATCTGCTTCTCCAATTCCGTCATCGAACACGTCGGCACCTTCGCCGATCAACGCGCGATGGCCCGCGAAGTTCAGCGCGTCGCGCAATCGTTTTTCGTGCAACCCCCCAACCGCTGGTTCCCCCTCGAGCCGCACCTCCTGTTTCCCGGCTGGCAATTTCTCCCCCTCGCCCTCCGCGCCGCCTTGCACCGCCGCTTCCGCCTCGGCTGGATGCCCGCCCAACCCGACGCCGCCCGCGCCCGCCGCGAGGTCGGGGAAATCCGCCTCCTCACCGCCGCTGAAATCCGCCGCGAAAAAATCGGCCCGCTCACCAAATCCCTCATGGCCATTCAAATGCAGCGCGCCGACCAAATGAGAAAATAAAAGTGGTGATCTAACTACGGATGACGCTCCGCTCCTTTCAGCGCAAATTGTCCGCACCCGCCGCCCCGTCCAAATTCCGCGTCAAAAAAATCTCCAACCGCGCCCACACCTCCACCTCACTGACGCCCAACAAACAGTGCGGCTCCGCGAACCGACAAGCATCAAAACACGGCTTATACACGCACCCCTTGCCCTCGACCCACTCCGCCGCCGCGTGGACGGGCGCAAATAATTCCGGCAACTGCGGCCCAAACACCGTGAACGTCGGCAACCCCAGCGCCGCCGCCACATGCCCCGGTCCCGAATCGTTTCCGACGAACACCGCCCCCGCCGGCAGCGCCGACACCAGTTCCGCCACGCCCGCCGGCGCGCGCACCGCCCCCTCGCCGTGCTCCCGCCACCACGCGGCCTGCTTGGCATCACCCAAAACCGCGACCGTCCGCCCGCCTGCCCGCAACCGTTGGACAATTCCCCGCCACCGCTCCAGCGGCCACACCCGCACCGCCTGCGCCGCGCCGGAATGAATCACAATCAATCCGTTTCCCCGCCCATCCCGCCGCAAGTCGCCACGCGCCGGCACCGACAATCCCAGCACCCCACCCGCCGCGCGCCACGCGTCATATCGATGTTGCAACGCTCCACCGGCAGTCACCGTTTCGCTCAGGAAAATCCCACTCCCCAACCGCCCGAAGCCCACCCTCCGCCGCGCCCCGGCGGCCGCCAAAAAAAAATGATCCCGCGGATCACGCCGCGCCGAAATTCCCACCGCGAAATTCTCCGCGCGCAACCGCCGCAACAGCGAACCCAACTCGCCCCACCGCCATTCCCACAGTCGATACTTCCCCCGAAAGGCCGTCCACGGCGCCGTCCACGGCACCACTTCCACCTCCGGCCAAAGCACCGCCTGCAACCCCACCGCCACCGGCTTCGCCACCAACGTCACCGCAAACTCCCGCGTCGCCGCGCGCAAAAAATTCGTCGCCAGCGCCAGGTCGCCCAAGCCCCACAATTCAATTACGAGCAACTTCGCCTTCACTGCGGTTTTTGCGCGACCAGATACGCCGACCAACCCAGCCAGTGAATCGGCGCGGTGAATCGGCGGCGACTCGGCGGACCCCAGCGCAAAACCGGATGCGCCGCCGCAAACAGCCAGTTCCGCGACGTCCCCGCAGCCACCACCTCGAGAGAATGACGCCGCGCCAACCCCGTCGCCAGATTGAAAATGCCCACCGATTTCGCGCGCGCGAAATGCTGATCCGCCAGCGACACCGTGAGCGTGAGAGAATGGTTTTTGCTCATGCGGCAAACGCAGCCCGTCGGCACCCGCGCAATTTTTCGACCCAAATCATAAACGCACAATTCCACCCACCAGCCCGCAAAACGACCAACCCACGCGCCATTTGCCGCGCGAATTCGCCGCACCGCTCGCGCTGTTCCCGGCGCACTTCGCACCCGGATTTTTCTTTTCCTGCCGCGTTATTCCGCGTGCTCCGCGGGCCAAATCCGCCGCGCGGAATTCACCGCTGCCGCTGAAACATGAACCGCGCCCACGTCGTGCCCAAAAACCGCGCGCCGTAGCCCGCCCAATACCAGTAGTTGAACGCGAGGCCGACCACCAACGGCCCCACCACCAACGCGCCCACGCCGAGCGGCGTCGCGGCGATCAGCGCCAACGCCAGCGCCAATCCCAACAACGTCCCCAGCAGCGCGGGCCACATCACCGGAATGCGGTTGCCCGTCGAGATGAGCGTGCCCCACGCGGAAAACTGCATCTCGAACAGCGCGTTGAGCGCCAGCAACGCGAACCAGCCCGCCGGCAAAACCTCCTTGTTCGAGCCGAGCCAGCGCAACCCCGGCTGCGCCATCGGCACCAGCACCACCGCCAATCCCGCGAAGGTGAGAATTTGCAGCCACAAGCGCGGTTGAAACACCCGCCGCATTCCCGCCCAATCCCCGCGCGCGCAATGTTGTGCGATCTCCGGCCATTTCACCGCCGTCCACGTCGCCGCCATTCCCTGCAACACCGTCACGAGTTGCAGCGAGAGACCATACTGCGCGTTCGCCGCGAGACCGAAAAGTTCGAGACAAATAAACGCCGCCGCGTTCGCCCCGAGATAACCGCCCACGCCAATGACGCCCTGCCGCCAACTGTTCGGCCACAGCAACTGGAACAGCCCCGCCGCATCCGCGGGCCGCTGCGGTCGCGGCCACGCGGCGAGCACGCGCAGACACACCCGGCGCGCCAGCAGCCGTTGCACGAACACCGCCACCAACGCGGCCAGCGGCACCGCCAGCAAACCGCAGCCCGCGAGCAACAGCCCCGCGGCGAGCAGCAGCTTCAACGCGTGCGCAAAACAGTTCAGCCGCGCGACCGTCAACACCCGGTTCAGCGCCGCGAGATACGTGTTCCACCAACCCGCGTACACCTCCCACACCGCGCCCAGTAACGTCAGCCCCCACGCGAGCCACGTGATCCCCGGCACGCTCGTCGCGTGCGCGTGCCGCGCGATCACGAGCGTCCCGCCGCCCCCGAGCAACACCAACGCCAGCACCGCCAGCAGGCGATACAACCGCCGCGTCGTCGCCAGCATGTCCCACAACAATTCGTGATTCGGCCCCGCCTGTGGATTCGCGACCGGCGCCAGTCCCTCCGCGCGCAACTCCCGCCCGCCGGACATCGCGACACACACCGCCCGCCAAATCGCGCCCGCAAACCCAAAATCCACCATCGCCGCCAGCGCGCCCAGACTGAGCAAAACGTAGTGCATGCCCAAATCCGGCTTCGAGAGCAGGCGCACCAGCAAGGGCAGCAACAACACGCCGGACCCGACCCGCAGCGCGTTGAAAGCCCACGACCACGCCACCGGCGAGTGCAACAGGAACCGCGCCCAACTGGTCGGAGCTTTCATCGGCTCGCAAACTTTGGGCGAATTCAACCCGGCAAGTCCACCCAAACCACGGCGCGCGCGCGCGCCGCACACTGGCGACGTCGCGGGCGGTGCGGGAAAGCGCGCGAAGCTCCAAGCACAAAACTCAAAGCTCAAGGGAATGACCAAGAACCAAATCGCCGCACCACCGCGCAGGAATGCGACAGGCGCTGCGCACACAGCCGCGCTCCGGGGCCGTTTAGCCGTAACGACGCAGTAGGACCGCCGCCGTCTCGGCGGCTCACCCCGTCCAAAAGAGGTGGCGGCGGGCATTTTCCGCAGTTCAAAATGTTCCCGGAATGATGAACCAAAAGAGGCAATGTGAATGGCCCGCACGGATTGCCCACGCCAGAAGCCGCCGAGACGGCGGCGGTCCGACTGCATCGTTACGGTTTAGCCATGAGTTGCCTGCAATCCAATTGGCAAAAAATTTAGGGCAAAGGAATGCAGAACCAAAAATTCGTTTCTCCGGTTTCAATTCCTTTGCCCCAAATTCCCTTGCCATCCTTTTGTGAATTCCCCTGCGTCCCCCCGGAATTGCGGTGCCTCTGGAGCTTGGTATTTCCCTTGAGCTTTGAACTTTGTTCTTTGAGCTTTCCGCGCGCGCGCCCTCAGATGGCGCGGCTTTCATGCCTGCCGCCCGCACATGGCTCACCGCCACGCCACTCGACTACGGCGGGAATCTGCTTTTCTGGAACCGTGATGCCGGCCTGCTCTGTCTGGGTTTGGCCGAGCTGGGTGTGCCAGCCCGACTCGTGCTTCTCGGCGACCCATCGGAGCGCCACAAGGAGCCTATAACACTGGGGCGCCTGGAGGATTTTACCAACCCCGCCTGGTGGCGCGGTCTCGACGCGGCGGGTGTGATCCTCAACTCGTGGGGCGCGCCGCGATACGAGCCAGTCGCACGCGCAATCAGGACGGCCGGCCTGCGCCTCGTCGTTCGTTTGGATTCGAGTGGAGACAAAAGCCCGCGGTTGAGTGCGCGGGGATTTTTCACCTTCAACCGGAGTCTATTGATCGATGAGGGCCGCCCGTTGCCGCGACTCCAAGCGCTCGCCAAAACCGTGCTGTTCCATGCGGTGCGCGCCGCCCATGACGGCCCCATGTGCGCGCATCTGAGCCACGCCGACCTGATCACCATTGAGTCGCCGCGCGCGTGCCTGCGCTTCCGCGAACTGCTGGGGCGGCTGGGCCGCGCGGACCTCGGCGAGCGCCTGCGCGTGCTCCCGCATCCGGTTCTCGACGCGTTTCAAACCAACGCGAACCTCGCCAAACAGCCGCTCCTCCTCGCCGCCGGCCGCTGGCAAAGTCATTTCAAGGACACGCCCAAACTCGTGCGCGTCTTCGGGCAAGTGCTCGCCCGCGAACCGACGGCGCGCGTCCGCATCCTCGGCAGCGGCGACGAACTCGTGCGGCACGAAATCCAAAAGCTGCCCGCCGCCGTGCAGGCGCGATTCGACGTTCACGGGCCGGTGCCGCACCTCGATTTGGTGCCGCATTTGCAGGCGGCCCAAGTCGTGTTTTGCAGTTCGCGACTGGAAAGTTTTCACCTCGTTTCCGCGGAGGGTTTGTGCTGCGGCTGCTCGGTGGTGGGGCCGGCGGAGATTCCCTCGATGCACTGGTTCACCGGCGAACAATCCGGCACGCTCGCCGCTGATCGGTCCGACGCGCGTCTGGCGGACGCCCTCGTCGCGGAACTGGCCGCGTGGCGCCGCGGGGCGCGCGACCCGCAACGCCTCAGCGCCATGTGGCGCGCGCGCCTCACCGCACGCTCCGTCGCCGCGGAAGCCCTGCGCCTGCTGGCCGAAAACGAACCAGCCCGCGTCACGCCCTGACGCTCCCATCTTCGCACGGCCCGCCGGTGGGGCCGTCGCTGTGCGCGGCCTCGTTCCCAGCTCAAACCTTCCCCTCCGCCAGCCGCACCATCGCGATGGGTCAGATCAGGAAAACGAGGCCGCCCACAGGCCGGCCCCACCCTGACGCAGGCTCCCCTTTTTTCGCCGCGCCTCACGCGCCAAATGAACGCCCCGCCGGCAGCAACACCGCGTTGTGCCCGTGCCTTCGCAGCGCGAAATCCTCCACCAACCGCCCGTCATCCAAAAGAAACCGCAACTGATAATTGGGCGGCACCAGCGCGCGCACCTCGTCGTCAGTCTGCATGATGTGCTCGAAGAAAATAACGGGCTTCGTTTCCGCAATGGTTTTTTCCAGACCCGCTAACACTTGCGGCTCGAAACCCTCGACATCGACCTTGAGGACGTGCGGCGTGGGCAAACCCAACTCGCGCCGCAGATCATCGCCCCGGCGCACCGCGATCACCACCGGCACCGCGCCCGGAATCGCCCGACCGACCGAATTCAACGAGGAACTGTGCGGGCAATATTGGATCGTGACCGACTCGTTGCGCGCGCCCAGGCCCACCGGATGCACGCGCACCACGCGGTGCCCCGCGAACAGCGATTGCAGCGTGACGAGCGGACCCGGCACCGGCTCGAACGCATGCACCGCGAACAACCCGCGCTCGGCCCGGGCGAAGTGCGCGGAGATCAAGCCCACATTGGCGCCGATGTCCCACAGCACGCCGCCGCTGGCGGGAAGAAATCTTTGCATCACGCCCACGAGCACCGCGTGATTATCCGTCTCGCCGAGACTGAAGTTGACGAGATCAAACGCCGCCGCATCCCGCAGATCGACGCGCGCCGCGCCCACGCCGGGAACGGGCAGCGGGAACGACTGCAAATCCGGCAGCACCCCCGCGGCGCGGCGCAGCAGCCAGCCGGAACCGGGCAGTCCCAACCGCCCATGCACCCAGCGGTAAAACCACACGAAAAATCGGGCCAGCATTGTGGCCGAAACAATGGGCGCGCGCCTCCAAGCGTCAAGCGCGATCGCCCCGGCGGGCGCGGTTGAAGCTCAAAGTTCAAAGACTCAAAGCTCCAGGGAAGCTCCAAGCTCCACGTCAAAAACAATCGCACCGCCGTTGGGCCGTAACCATGCAGTAGGACCGCCGCCGTCCCAGCGGCTCACACCGTCCAAACGGGGCGAACGCGCGGATTTTCCGTAGCCCAAAATGCTCACTGAATCGGGAACCAAAAGCGCGCGGACAATTTGCCCCCGCCGGGAGCCGCCGAGACGGCGGCGCTCCTACGGCATCGTTACGGCTTAATCACACCCCGCGGGCGGTCCGGCAAGAATTCGGCGTTGCCACGCACGGGGTGATTGGGCCTACTCGTTTTCGCGCGTCAGCCCGGTTCCGGCGAATGCGGCGCCACAAATGAACATCCAGCACCTGCCTTACGAAGTGGACCCGGCGCAGAACCGCTTCCACTTCTATGAGAATCACTGGAAGGCCGTCGCGCTGGAACTATTGGGCAGGCACACGACCGCACGCGGCAAGACCCTCCTCGATTTCGGGTGTGGCCGAGGGGAAACGCTCGCCCTCGCAAAGCGGATGGGAATGACCGCCACGGGAACGGACACGGATCCCGAGTGCGTGCGCCTCGCCGCCCAGCACGGACCATCGGTGGTTTTGAACGCCGCCGCTCCCGTCGCCCAGTTTGGCCGGCGATCGTTTGACGTGGTGGCGTGCTTTCACGTGCTCGAACACGTGGAAAACCCCAAGCAGGTGCTCGCTGATCTTGCGGCAATCGCCCGCGAACTTGTCCTCCTCGCGGTCCCCAATCTGCGCCAACTAACGCGGCTTGCGGAACGCACCTTTCCACCCAACGAAATCAACGCCGGACACCTCCACTCGTGGGATCACTGGCATTTGCGCAACCTGGCGGAGCGGCATTGCGGGCTTGAATTGGTTGCGTGGGGATCGGACGCCACAATGATCGGTGGCCTTTCGAACGCGACCCAAAAAATCTTCGGCAACCGCGCCGCGATCGCGCTGGAGACGGGATTTTTCCGCCGCCTTTTTCCTTACCACTGCATTTCCGTCATCGGACTTTTTCGAGTTGCCACCCCGGTTCAAAAAACCCGCCTTGAGTAATCCACGAATCCCGAAATTCGTGCAGCCCGCCTCGCGTCCGGGTGAAAAGCCGGTGATTAGGCGCGGTGGGCCAAAATGCGGCCCCGCGTTCCGCCCGCTTCCCCGTTCGGTTTCGGAATTCAGACTCCGCCAGTGGACACGGTCGAATCGCGGCGGGCGTCGGCAAGTGACTGATAAATTTGCAGGAAGCTCGCGGCCATGCGCCGCGGCGAAAGATAGTCCCGCACTTCACTCAGCGCCTGCGCCTCGACCCGTCCCTGCCCGAGCAGCGGATGGGCGCAAGCCGCGCGAATGGCCGCCGCACATTCCGGCGGACTGCCGGGACTGAAGAGGATGCCGTTGCGGCTGGGAAAAATGTATTCGGGGATGCCTCCCATCGCGCTCGCCGCCACGGGCACGCCCGCGACGGCCGCTTCCTTGACCGAGTTCGGACTGGTGTCAGCGCGGGTCGGGAAAATCAGCAGCGCCGCGCGCGCCAGTTCGTCCGCGATTTCCGCCGGGCGCAACTCCTGTTTGAATTGGATGCGCTGCCACAGTTCTCCGGAAGTCTGGCGGCGGAGTCGCTCTAGGTACTCGCGTTCTCCGCCGCCGACAATGAGCAGGTCGAAATCCAATTCGGCCTTTAATTGATCCAACGCGGCGAGCAACACGTCCGCGCCTTTCGGGTGCGAGAGGGCGCCGACGTAGAGGAACCGGCGCGGCTGGAGCTGCGGTTGGCGCACGACGCGATGAAACAGCCAGTCCGGCGCGTGCTCCACCTGCCGGACATTGGCCCGCGGCCACCGCTGCTGGATGTATTGCGCGACGAACGCGGCTTCGGTCGTCAGCACCGGTGCCCGCGGCAGGCTCCACCCCTCAAGCAGGGCGGCGAAACGCTGGTAACGATTTAGCGGCACCAACTCGCGACACCACGTCAACAACCCTTGAACTGTGGCCACGTACGGCCGCCCCAGCCGCGTCGCCACCAGTGCCGCGCCTTGCTCGCTGCCCCAGGCGTGGACGACCTCCGGCTGGATTTCCGCGAGCTTGCGTTTGACGAGAATCGTATCCACCCAGAACAACGTGGTCGCGCGCAACCCAGCGGGAATTTTCAGGAGATGAAAAACGATGCCGTTGCGCGTGAAGGTGAGGTCGCGAGCAAATTGTTTCCGCAACACAACGACATGGAGTCGCACTGCGGGATTCCCCGCCAGTTCCTCGAGCAGAACCCGCTGCCACGAGGCCGGATGCATCCGCGGCAGCCGGCGCACCTCCTCCGGCACCCCCTCCAGCCACTCCACCGGAAAATAGGAAATCCAGGCAACGGTGACCGGCGGACGCGACATTGCGCACAGGCTGTCAGGTTCGAATACCGCCGCCAACCAAAAGTTCCGCCACCGCGTTTTGCCTTTCAACCGTGCGGCGCAGCGGCTAATCAGTCGCGGAGATGGCCAACCGAAGCTGGGCGGAATCCGTGGGCGGCTGGTGTGACGCGGCGCGCCGGGGCGTGGCCGGGCTGTGGCTGTTGGAGGCACGACTCAAGGGCTGCTCACTCGGCCACGGCGTCGTGTTCGCCGGCCGGCCCATCGTCAGCGTCGCCCAAGGCTCGCGACTTCAGCTTGCCGATCGGGTGCGGGTCAACAGCTCGCTGCGCGCCAACCCCCTGGGATGCTTCCAACCCTCGGTCTTGCGGACGCTTGCCCCCGGCGCGGAACTGCTCCTCGATGAAGACGTCGGAATGAGCGCAACCGTGCTCTGCGCGCTGAAGTCCATCCGCATCGGCGCAGGCACCATTTTCGGCGCGGGCGCGATGGTGTTGGACAATGATTTTCATTCGCCCGCCGACCACTGGCGATGGACGGAATGCGGCGCGGCAGCGGCGCGGGCCGTCACCATTGGTCGCGGCGTTTTCATCGGGAGCCGCGCGATCATTCTCAAAGGCGTCACCATTGGCGACCGCGCCATCGTGGGCGCGGGCGCGGTCGTGACGCGCGACGTGCCGGCGCGCCATCTCGCCGCGGGAAATCCCGCGCAAGTCCGGCCCCTCCCGAAAGATTTTTTCGCGGGCCTCGACGACCGCGGGTGAGGGGGGGCGCGGGGGCCTGGCGCGGCGGCGGCGCATTCAAAAATGTACGGAGTCCCGGCTTCAGCCGGTGAATCGTTCGCCGCGACCAAGGCGCTGTGAACTCGCGGGCGTGGGGCTCGTGCGACCGCCCCGCCGCCTAAAGGCGGGACTCCGTACCCACCGGCGCGGAAATTGGATTGCGCCGCTTTTGCGCGATGCGGTTAGCTACGCGGGCACATGGCACTTTCACCATCCGACCTGCGGGGCGCCCTGGCCTTCGCGCTGGCGAGTTTCGCGGCGCTGGTGGCCGGGGTGTTGCTGGCGTCGCCCAGCAGCGTGCAGGCGGTCGGGATCGTGGCGATGCTGGGCCTGGTGTTGAGCCTCCCGCTGCTGCTGAGCTGGCATCGCCCGCTGTTGTTCATCAGTTGGAACACCGCCATTCAGGCCTTCATTCTGCCCGGTTCCCCGCGCCTCTGGATGTTGATGGCGGGAATCAGCCTTTTCCTGACGGTGCTGG
>JAYVOY010000449.1:0-4283 GCA_043757645.1 Verrucomicrobiota bacterium | reverse complement strand
CGACGCCGGGCAGCGCGGCGCACCAGAAGGTCCGGCCTTTGCCGAGCTTGCGCGTGATGAACGCGGCGGAGTTGTCGTCCTGGAATTTCGCGAGGACTTCCGCGCCCGCCGCGGGTTTGATGCGTTCATAAGTCGCGAGTTGCGGCATTTCCCAACCGGGGCCGACGAGGGTCGAGTGCGGTTTGAGGAAGGGCAATTCCTGGCGCGGACGGAAAAAAGTTTCGCGCTCAATGCTGTGGCGCGAGCTGACGCCGCAGAGTTCGCTCCAGAGATTTTGCGGGCGATGATAGGCGTCGTGACTGCCGGCGTTGGCGGTCGCGAGGAGGACGCCGCCGTCGTTCACCCATTGCCCGGCGAGTTGCGCGGTGGCGGGTGGGAGGCTGTCGCCGACGACGATGAGCACCTGATAATCGCGCAACGTGCTGGGATGAATGTCCAATTCGGTAATGAGATCGGGCGTCGAGCCGAGGAACGTGAGCGCCTTCCAAATGCCGAGGCGCTCGAGGTGATGCACCATGCGGGTCTTGCGGAAGTCCGCGCCGAAAAGATTGTGGCCCGCTTGATCCGCGGCGATGCCGGCCATGTCCCAGCGCTCGGTGCTCTCGCTCACGAGGAGCGCGACGCGGCTCGGCACAACGGTCGATTGCGGGAGCAAATCCTCGACGAAACCGATGGCGTGCGTGACGTCGCGCAGCGAGCGGAAACGTTCGCGATCGCGGTGGTCGATGTAATTTTCCGTGAAGGATTCGTTCATCCCGATGCCGAAGAAATCGAGCATCTTCGCGCCGTGGGCGAGGTGCGAGAACGCGGTGCGCAGGAAGCTGGCGTCGGTGTTGCCGGGCGAATGCGGCATCGTGTATTGGCGGATGACGCCCTTGGGATTGCCGCGCAAACCGGCGGCGAAATGCTCGACGACGTAGCCGTTGATCATCGGACCGAGCTGGCCGACCTGCCAAAAATATTCGCTGTGCCGCGCGAGGTCCGCCGCGCCGCCGCGGAACCATTTCATGTACATCACGGCGGAGGGAAAATAGAACGGGTGGCAGGAATAATTCGCGCCGCAGAGGACGTGGTCACCGAGCGCCTTGCGCACGTCCGCCGCGCCGCGCGCGACGTGGGCGATGGCGGTGTCCTCGTAGAAAATGCACGAGTCGATGTAGAGCAGCGGTTTGTTCGCGGCGGGCGCGGCGGCGGAGCTGTCGGGGCGGAGCTTCGCGGGATCCAACGCGCCCCACGCGGGGAGCCAGTAATCGGCGGGATTGAAATTGGGGCGGTTGTTTTTGAGCCAGTCCTGCCAGAGGCGCGCGGTGATTTCCGCGGGCGTGGTTTTCTGGCCGGCGGCCTTGGCCTTCGCAGCCTCGCTGCTGATGACGTGGCCCATCCATTCGGAGAAACCGATTTCGTCGCCGTAATCGTACCAGAGGAAATTCTCCTTGAGGCCGTTCTTCGCGAGGTCGGCGCCGACCTTCGCGATGTTCTCGGGCGTGGGCGGATTGCGGTAGCCCATCGCCATCCAGGTTTTCGTCGCGGGCACGCCGGCCTTCGCGAGGTTCTCGATTTGCGCGGGGCCGCTGTTGGCGGGATGCAGCGAGCGCATGCCGAGCGCGGTGTAGAGTTCGGCGTATTTGCGGCCGAGTTCGTTGGTTTGTCCGAGGGGCATCCAACCGCCGTAGCAGAGCGGCTGCGTGGGGATTTTGCCGACGGCGCGATTGGTTTTGAGATGCGCGAGGACGGCGTCGAGCTGCGCGAGTTGCGTGGTGATCTGCTCGCCCTTGCCGGGATAACTCGGGAGATAAAACGAATACGCCGTCTGGCCCGTCGCGCTGCGCTCGACCGCGCCGCCGACGGGGCGCAACTCAAGATCAAACGTCTCGCCGCCGCTGGAAAAAGTCGCGAGATGAAAGTGCGCGGTGTCCTGCAACTGGATGCCCGCCCACGCGCTGCTCGCGCCGGGCGCGACGTTCGTGGCGAGCTTCGGTTCGTTCACGTACCACGGGAGGCGGTTGTAAATGTGATTGATGCCGAACGTGGCGGGCTTCGCGCCGCGATTGGTGAAGCGCGCCTCGTACCGCGGGCCGCGCGAATCGCGGAAGGCCTCGAGGATGGGATAAAGATTCACGCGCTTGCGATACTCGGTGAGCCACGCGTCCTGCGTGTCGCTCGTGAGGTAGAGGAGATCAATGTTGCGATTGGCGGAGACGCCGGGAACCGCGGGCTGCGGCTGGCCGCGCAGGTGAATGCGCGCGGGGCCGGCGGTCAATCCGGGCGCGGTGAGAAATTCCTCGACGAGACCCTCGGGGCCCCACGAGGGATCGTATTGCGGCCTGGCTTTCACGTCGCCGAACGCGAGGCGGTCGTTGCCTTTCGCGCCCATGATTTTCTTCGCGACGCTGCGGCCGGCCTGCACGATTTCCACCTCGAAGCGCGTGTCGGTGAAGGGCGGATATTCGTAACGCACCCAGAGTTTGAAATCGCCCGCGACGGGCACCTGCACGTCGAGATGCGCGGCCCCGGCGGCGGCGGAATCGAGGCACAGGAGTCGCTCGCCGGAGATGTGCTGGAAGCCGATGATATCGACCATGTAATTGCCCACGCCGTTTTTCACGACGCGCCAGCCGGACTCGACCGTGAAATCCTCGGCCTCGACGGCGACAGCGGGCGCGAGTTGGAACGCGGGTTTCGCGGGCGCGGGTGCGGCGGGGGAGGGCGCGGGCGCGGCGAAAAAGGCGAGGGCCAATGCGAGCGTGAAGCTAACGAAGCGAAGTGGATTCATGCGCGGGACGCTAGCGAGCGCGCGGGGGCGGCTCAAGCGGCTTGTCGGGGGGAGAAGGGAACAGTGTCGCGCGAAGGAAGCGAAGGGAGCGAAGAAAGCCCCCCGCCTTCGCAACCTTCGCGTTCTTCGCGCGACACCGTTTCAGGTTCGTCAGTCCGCGCGAGCGAATCGCGCCGGAGCGGAGACGGTTTGGCGCGGCCGTCCTCACGGGGTCGCGGGCCTCGGGTTTTGCCACTGTTCATCGAAGAAACCCGCGCGCACGACTTCCTCGGGAAAGGTTGCCGCGCCGGGTTTCCACGTCTCCGCGCCCGCGCCGATTTGCAGCACGGCCCAATCGCCGAGGCGCGGGAAGAGCAGGTAATTAAACGCGGCGAATTCCTTTTCGTGAAACGTGTGGCCGCTGTTGAGGACGACGTAGTGATCGCCCGCACCCGCGAAGGGACTGGCGCAAATGAACGCGGGCGCGTGGTCCTTCGCGGCGTGGCTCTCGGTACCGAACTTCACCGTGTCGCGGGTCCACGTGACGGGCAGTTTCGGCAGGGCTTTGGCGATCCACGGGTTGCTGCCGGGGTCGCCGAAGAGGATGAGGTGCTTCGTGCGCACGTCGGCCTCGGTGACTTCGGTGTCGTTCTTGATCGGCACGTCGCCCCTCATGTAGCGCGCAAATTCGTAGGCGAAGCGCCGCAAATTCGCGTCCGCCCACGCGCCGACAGCGGGATTCCACGGCGTGCCCGTGCCGCGCACGCAGAGGAAGGGCGTGGCGAAGGCGTCGTCGATCGGCCCCTGCACGCCGGGGCGTTTGCCCGTGAGCGCGACCTCCGCGCGCGTGCCGGAGACTTTCCATTTGCCGTCTTGTTTCGTGAAGACGAACGCGCGCGGCGGGTCGCCGGCTTTGCGCTCCGGCAGCGGGACGAAGGCGTAGTCTATGCAGAACTTCGCCGCCGGGTTCTGCAACAGCGGCGGATGAATGGCGAACTGCGTGAGGTTCTCCGCCTTCTCGACCACAACGGTTCCGTTCGGCGATGCGTGCGCCGCAAATTCCGCGCGCTCGTAGTGCGCCTCGAGCGCGAGCAGTTCGAGCCAGTGGCAGCGATTGTATTTCAGCGTCCACGTCACGAAACGCAGTTTGCGCGGCGCGTGATCGAGTCCCTTCGCGGCATATTCGCCGATGCGCCGCATCTGCTCGCGATGCGTCACCGGGTCAATCGTGTGGCCCGTGCCGGGCGAGATGAGGTTCACCATTTTCAACCCCTCCTTCGCCATGATTTCGCTCATGTGGACGTGCGATTGGAAGAAAACATCTTTGTCGCCGATGGCTCCGATGGCGGGCACGACGGCCGCGTTGGCCGCGTAATCTATCGAGTCGAGAATATGCAATCCGCGCTCCTGCTGCGGCGGCAACGGGCCGACCTTGATGAAGTTCGCGATCGGCGTTTCGGAGAAGCGGTGCGTGTCCACGTAGCCGCAGTAAGGGCCGAGCGCGACGAAGCGGCTCGGGTGCTTCAGGCCG
>JAYVOY010000448.1:0-4288 GCA_043757645.1 Verrucomicrobiota bacterium | reverse complement strand
GCCCGCGCGACAACGACCCGGGCCGCGACGCGCGTTTCACCCACGAACTCCAAACCAGCGCGAAGGAAATGGCGGAACTCGTGATGATCACCGACCTGCTGCGCAACGATCTCGGCCGCGTCTGCGAATACGGCTCCGTGCAGGTGCCCGAGCTGGTCCGCCTCGAACGCTACCCCCAGGTGCAGCATCTCGTCTCGACCGTCGCGGGCCGGCTGCGCGCGGACGTGACGCACTTCGCCGCGCTGGCCGCGTGTTTCCCCGGCGGGAGCATCACCGGCGCGCCGAAAATTCGCGCGATGGAAATCATCGACGAACTCGAACCCATCGCGCGCGGCCCCTACACCGGCTGCCACGGTTACCTCGGCTTCAATCGCGAGAGCCAGCTCGCGATCACGATCCGCACCGCGGTTTGCAAAGGCGGACGCGCGTGGTTCCACGCTGGCGCGGGCATCGTCGCGGATTCCATTCCCGCCGCGGAATATGAGGAAACCCTTGCCAAAGCCCGCGGCTTTCTCGCCGCGTTGAATCTGTCGCTCCCGACCGAACCCCTTCGCGCCACGCCGCGGGAGTCGTGATTTTGGACTCCGTGGTTGAGGTGCGCGCTTTGATGATGAACGGAGCCGTGGCTTGGCAGCGGGAAAAGTGAGAGCCTCGTCACCTCGGCTCCTACAGGTGGGAGGGAAAAAGTGAGAGCCTCGTCACCTCGGCTCCTACAGGCGGGAGGGAAAAGTGAGAGCCTCGTTACCTCGTCTCCTACAGGTGGGAGGGAAAAAGTGAGAGTCTCGTCACCGCGGCTCCGACAACGGAGATCAGCCGGGGATGCCGTAGAGCTTGATCTTGTTGTAGAGGGTCTGGCGGCCGATGCCGAGACGGCGGGCGGTGGCGAGTTTGTTGCCGCCGGTTTCTTGCAGCGTTTGGAGGATGGTGCTGCGCTCGACGCCCTCGATGAGCGTGAGGCCGGCGTGCTGGCTGTCGGTGGTTTTCTCGGTGATGGAAAGGTCGAGAACATCCACTTCGGTGGCTTCGCACATGAGGACGGCGCGTTGCACTTCGTTCTGGAGTTGGCGGACGTTGCCGGGCCAGTCGTAGTTGCGCAGGCGCTGGCCGGCGGCGGTGGTGAAGCCGCGGAGGACGCGGCCCGCTTGGGCGGCGTAGCGTTTCAGGAAGGCGTTGGCGAGCGGGAGAATGTCGTCGCGCCGCTCGCGCAAACTCGGCAGCGCGATGCTGATGGCGCTGATGCGGTAGAACAAATCCTCGCGCAGTTTGCCGTCGCGAATGGCTGCGTCGGTTTTGCGATTGGTGGCGGCGATGATGCGGCAATTGGTTTTGTAACTGGTGCGGCCACCGACGGGGCGGACTTCTTTTTCCTGGAGCACGCGGAGGAGTTTGCTCTGCGTGTCGATGGGCATTTCGGAAAGTTCATCGAGCAGCAGCGTGCCGCCCTCGGCCTGCCGGAAGAGGCCGTCGCGGTCGGCGTGCGCGCCGGTGAAGGAGCCTTTCACGGAGCCGAAAAGTTCGCTCTCGATGAGGTCGCGGGGCAGGGCGGCGCAGTTGATTTTGATGATCGGC
The DNA here is from genome assembly GCA_043757645.1 of Verrucomicrobiota bacterium. Classification (GTDB taxonomy): domain Bacteria; phylum Verrucomicrobiota; class Verrucomicrobiia; order Limisphaerales; family BJHT01; genus BJHT01. The sequence goes on along the minus strand of JAYVOY010000448.1, from coordinate 2,719 downwards.
CCCTTGGCGCGCGGGCTGAGGGCGTGGATGAGATCGGAGATGACTTCCTTGCCGGTGCCGCTTTCGCCGGTGATCAAAACGGAGACGTCGCTGGGCGCGATGCGCTCGACGTGACGCAAGACCTGCCGCATCGCGGCGCTGTGAAACACGGGCGAGTTGACGCCGCTCATGTTGGAGATCGAGCGGCGCAGGCCGTCGGCTTCTTCTTTGAGGCGTTTGTGTTCAAGGGCGCGTTCGACGGCGAGGAGGACGGCCTTTGGATCGAAGGGCTTTTTCTGAAAATCGTACGCGCCGAGTTTGGTGGCGCTGACGGCGGCGTCGATGGAGGCGTGGCCAGTGAGGACGATGACTTCGGTGCCGGGCCAGTTGCGCTTGAGGGGCTGGATGAGGTCGAGGCCGTCGGCGTCGGGGAGCTTGAGATCGAGGAGGACGACGTCGGGCTGGTCCTCGTCGAACTGGGCGCGGAAGTCCGCGCCGGTGCCGGCCTCGGTCACGGTGTGGCCGGCGTTTTTGAGAAACGTGACCAGCAGGAGGCGGATGTCCGCCTCGTCATCAACAACCAATATTTTCGCACTCATCGCAGGGGATCCATCCCGGTCCCGCAGGCTCGTACAAAGCCGCGAAACATTTCCTGAAACCGCGGGTGCCGCTCGAACAAGCGCTCGGGATGGAACTGCACGGAGAGCAGATAGGGCAGCCAATCCGCAGCCTCGGGCTTCAATTCCAGAGCCTCAATCACACCATCCGAAGTGGTCCCGGTGACGAGCAGCGGCTCGGCGACACGGCCCACGGCTTGGTGATGTGAACTGTTGACACCCATGGCCCTGTCATCGGCATATCGCGCGAGAATTGAACCGGGTTTCACAGAAAGATCGTGGACGAGATCGTTTTTCGCGTCGCTGCGTTGGTGGCGAAGCGCGCCGGGAACTTGCAGGGGAATGTCGGCGATCAAGGTGCCGCCGAGGGCGACGTTGAGGACTTGGTGGCCGCGACAAATGGCGAGGAGGGGTTTTTGTTGGGCGAAGAGTTGTTTGATGAGCTCGAGTTCGAGGAGGTCGCGCTCGGGGGCGACGAGCGAGATGGTCTGGCGGATTTCGGGCGCGAGCGTTGGTTCGTAAAAATCCCAGTGCATGTCGTCGCCGCCGGTGAGGAGCACGCCGTCACAGCGGGCCACGGCGGCGGCGATCATGGCCTTGTCGGTGAGGCACGGGAGCACGAGCGGGAGGCCGCCGGCGTGGAGAATGGCGGCGGTGTAGCGCTCGGAGAGGCTGAGGGAGCGGTCGGCGAATTCGCTGCCGCGGGCTTGGGTGCTGGGGGAGACGAGGATGAGCGGGGGAGTTTTCATGGGAGTTTTTTGGGGAGAAAAACTGGCCGGCGAATTCGGGGCAAGGGAATAAAAATGAAGCTCAAAAATCAAAGCTCAAAGCTCAAGGGAATGACCAAGAACCAACGGGTGCGCTTGCCAGAAAGACTGGCTTCCCGCGACGCGCGAAAGCTCGTGGCGCGGGCAACCACAGATTTTTCAGAACCGCTGTTGCCGCTTGGTTCTTGAAGTTTCCCTTGAGCTTTGAGCTTTGCTTTTTGAGCTTTGCTTTTTGATTCTCCCCCCCCGCGCGCACCGCTGCAAAACGCACTCCCGCCTACTCGAACGTGTGCTCGGGAAAACGCTCGCGGATTTGCTTGGTCAGGCGCGCGTCCTCCTCGGGGCGCAGAAGCATGCGGCCGATTTTGCGGCGGACGGCGTCGAGGAGTTCGAGCCAGTCTTCGAGGGGCGGTTTGTCCTGACGCTGCCATTCGTGATAGCGGCGTTCGCGGGAATAAAAAATCCAGCGGTCGCCGATGTGCTGCGCGTAACAGTCCAGCTTGGCGCCTTCTTCCGTGGTGCGGGTCCAACCGATTTCTGCCTTGGCCATGACGATTTATTCCGGGAGATCGACGGAGGCAACCGCCATCGCGGCGATGCCTTCCTCGCGGCCGATGAAGCCGAGGGTTTCGTTGGTGGTGGCCTTGATGCCGACCTTGCCGGGCGCGATGCCGAGGGCGCGGGCGATGTTTTCCTGCATGGCGGCGGCGTGCGGGCGGAGCTTGGGTTGCTGCGCGATGAGGGTGGCATCGACGTTGATGATGCGGCCCTTGCGCAGGCTGACTTGGCGCGCGGCTTCCTCGAGGAAGATGTGGCTGGGCGCGCCTTTCCAGCGCGGATCGGTGTTCGGAAAAAACGCGCCGATGTCGCTCTCGCCAATCGCGCCGAGCACGGCGTCGCAGATCGCGTGCATCAGCGCGTCGGCGTCGGAATGGCCGTCGAGGCCCTTGCTGTGCGGGATCGTGACGCCGCCGAGGACGAGGGGACGTCCGGCGACGAGTTGGTGGACATCGTATCCAATGCCTGCATGAACCATGCGCGGGACTCTAGGGGCGTGCGGCGGATGCGCCAAGGTTCTTCGGCGGCGGGGATTGCGGTGGGGTGTGATTAAAGGTGGGGGAGGACGGCAAGGATCGTAGCGCAGACTTCCCAGTCTGCGGTGTCGCCGATTTCCAAATCGGCAGAGCGTGGCCAGGAAGGGGGGCGGTGGCGGACCGGCCGCTCCGCTGGGCTTCCAGCCTGCGGGCCGTCTTTGCTTTCAACGCCCCTGTGCCGTGCCACGCCGCGCCGATTGGGAAATCGGCGACACCGCAGACTGGGAAGTCTGCGCTACCTCACCCACTTTTAATCACACCC
>JAYVOY010000447.1:0-4291 GCA_043757645.1 Verrucomicrobiota bacterium | reverse complement strand
GCAACTCGCCGCGAAACGATTGCTCGCGGAAAATCTCCCCGACGACGCGGCCCGCGTGGCCCGCGCCAGCCGTCTCGCCCTCGGCCGTCCGCCCAGCGCGGGCGAGATGCAAATCGCCACGCGCTATCTGCCGCCCGAATCCGCCGGCACCACCACCGCCGCGCGCCTCGCGGGCTGGGCGCATTTCTATCAGGCGCTCCTGGCTTCGCTGGATTTCCGCCACGTGGATTGACCGAAAGGGGATTGGGGAGCGCGCCCGCGCGGAAAACCGTGGGACGCAAAAAACCGCGCCCGGGGCCGGGCGCGGTTTGCAGTTTGTTTTTTTTTCGCGTTCCACTCCGCCACGGCCTCACTTCGGCAGCAGCTCGGTGACGAGGGATTTCTCCTCTTTCAATTCGTTCTCGGTCGCCGTGATTTTGGCACGGCTGAAATCATTCAGCGGCACGCCCGGCACGATTTCCCATTTCTTGCCGTCGGTGCGAATCGGGTAGCTGAACATGAGGCCCGGCTCGATGCCGTAGCTGCCGTCGGTGCAGACGGCGACGCTGAACCAATCGCCCGCAGGCGTCGGCGTGGTGAGGCGGCGGATGGTGTCCACGACGGCGTTGGCCGCGCTGGCGGCGCTGGAGAGGCCGCGGGCCTCGATGATGGCCGCGCCGCGCTTTTGCACGGTGGAGATGAAGTCGGTGTTCAACCAAGCGTGGTGGCCGATCACGTCGGGGACGGGGCGGCCGTTGATCTTGGCGTTGAAGAAATCGGGGAACATCGTGGAGCTGTGGTTGCCCCAGATGGCGAGGTTGGAAACATTGGCGACATCGGTGCCGGCCTTTTTCGCGAGCTGCGTTTTGGCGCGGTTTTCGTCGAGCATCGTCATCGCGAAGAAGCGGTCGCCGGGCACGCCCTTGGCGTTGCTCATGGCGATGAGCGAGTTCGTGTTGCAGGGATTGCCGACGACGAGCGTGCGGACGTCACTGGCGGCGTTGCGCGCGATGGCCTGGCCCTGGCCGGTGAAAATCTTGCCGTTGATGCCGAGGAGATCCTTGCGTTCCATGCCCTGTTTGCGCGGGACGGCGCCGACGAGGATGGCCCAGTTCACGCCCTTGAAACCCTCGTTGAGGTCGGAGGTTTGCACGATGCCCTTGAGCAGCGGGAACGCGCAGTCGTCGAGTTCCATCGCGACGCCGTTGAGGGCTTTGAGAGCCTTTTCATCGGGCACTTCGATGAGGTGGAGGAGGACGGGTTGGTTCGGTCCGAACATCGCGCCGGAGGCAATGCGGAACAGGAGGGAATAACCAATCTGGCCGGCGGCGCCGGTGATTGCGACTCGAATGGGTGTCTGGCTCATAAATTTGTTAAAAAGAAAAACCGCGGCGATTAAGAAACCGCCGCGAAGCGGAAGCAAGCGCCGGTTTTGCGCGCGGAAGCGCGGGGGTGGGATTAAACCTAAACCATGCAATTGAGCCACGGATGAAACACGGATGGAACACCGCTGGCCGGGACGTGGGTCCCGAGCTTTGGTTCCAAGGCGGGCACACGTTGTCCAGACAGCGAAGAACCGAACGAACGGACTCCTCTGTCTGTGTTCCATCCGTGTTTCATCCGTGGCTAAAGAATAGTTCCGGTGAAGCGCCGCCGCCGGCCGGAGCGCGGGCGCAGGAGTGAGGGGCCGGCCACGGACCCGTTGCGGTTGTTCGCGGTTTTCCACTCGCAACGTCGGGGCGCATTCAGTCTGCTTCGGTCATGCCCAAATGGGTGAAATTCATCGTCGCGATTTTGTTGCTGCCGGTTTGTGGGGGGGCGGTGCGGGCGTTGGGGCGCGTGGTGTGGGAATGCGGCGGGGCGACGTTGACGGTGGTGCCGTTTCTCGCGGGCGCGGCGAGTTGGCTGGTGATTTATCTGCTGTTGCCAAAGCCGATGTGGATGTACGTCGTGGGGCACGAAATGACCCACGCGGTGTGGACGTGGGCGATGGGGGGCAGCGTGAAAAAATTCCGCGCGGGCGCGGCGGGCGGGCACGTGGTGGTGACGAAAAACAATTTCGTGATCGCGCTGGCGCCGTATTTTTTTCCGTTTTACGCGACGTGCGTGGTGCTGGGATTTGTCAGCGGGCATTTGATCTGGGGCTGGAGCCGGATGCTGCCGCTGTTCCATTTGCTGGTCGGGGCGGCGTATGCGTTTCACGTCACGCTCACGTGGCACGCGCTGAAGACGCGGCAGTCGGACATCACGTCGCAGGGTTATTTGTTTTCCGCGGTGATCATTTTTCTGGGCAACGTGACGGTCCTGCTGCTGGGCTTGCCGTTGCTGACGGAGAAGGTGCATCTGCTCGATGCGGTGGAGTGGTGGGGCACGGGGACGATCGGCGTGGTGCGGCGGTTGGTGCGGTTGTTTTGATTCGGAATTTGGCCCGCAGCCCACGCGGCCCACACGGATGAAATATGGGAGGAATGGAAGTTAGAGCCTCGTCGCCTACAAAGGTTGGCGGTGGGGGCCTGTAATCTTGGCGCGCGGCGTATGTCCTCTCGCGCCGTGCAACGCGAAGTGTTTCACGAACTCGTCCTTGTAGGAGTCGAGGTAACGAGACTCTAATTTCTCCCCTCGCCGGTCGCGACGGTTCTACGAATTCGCCCGGGATTCGTGATCGCAAAAGCGCGTCCCTTGGCGGTTGGCGGGAGTTTGCGCGCATCGGGGCGGTGGGTGGGTGCGGCTGCCAGGCGGGGAAGAGTCAGAGTCTCGTTACCTCGTCTCCTACAAGGTTGGCGGCGGGGGCTTGTATTCTTGGTGCGCGGCGTGTGTCCTCGCGCGCGTGCGAACCGTGTCCGGGCGAACCGAGTGGGTTGAGTTGGCGGCCTTGTTCTTCATCCAAGCGATGGCGATGGGGACGTGGTTTGTGCCGTTGGGTTCGGTGCTCGACGCGCATGGGCATCAGGGAATCAAGCCGTTCGCATTCGCGACCTCCGCGGTGGCGGCGTTCGTTTCCCCGCTGGTTTTTGGAGCAATGGCGGATCGACACGTCGCGCCGGTGCGGGTGTTGCGCGGACTCTCAATCGCCACCGCGGGCGCGATGGCACTGGCCTCGCTCGCGATTGGGAACGGGGGCAAATCCTGGCTGGTGCTGGCGCTGATTCAATTGCACGCGTTGTGCGCCGCGCCGACGTGGGGGCTGGCGACATCCATCGTGCTGGCGCGGTTGACGGATTCGCAGCGGCAGTTCGGGCCGATTCGCGCGGTGGGCACGCTGGGCTGGATGGCCGGCTGCTGGATCGTGAGCGCGCTGCGCGCGGACGCGTCGGCGAACGCGGGCCTGGTCGGCGCGCTGATGTGGCTGGGCGTCGCGCTGTTCACCCTGCGATTGCCGAGCGAAACGCCGGCGGCGTCGGCTGAAAAAATTTCGCTGCGGCAACGGCTCGGGCTGGATGCGTTGCTGTTGTTCAAGGAGCGCGATCATCGCGTGGTGTTTCTCACGGCGGCGCTGTTTTCCATTCCGCTCGCGGCGTTTTATCCCTTCACGCCGACGCATCTGCGCGAACTCGGCATGGAGCGCACGACCGCGTGGATGACGCTCGGGCAGGTGACGGAGGTGATCGCGATGGTCGGGCTGGCGAGCGTGCTGGGGCGGTGGCGGTTGAAGTTGACACTCGCGGCGGGACTGGTTTTCGGCGTGGTGCGCTACAGTTTGTGCGCGCTGGATGGCAAGGGCTGGGTGCTCGCGGGGCTGACACTGCACGGGTTCGCATTCACGCTTTTCTTCATCACCGCGCAAATTTATTTGGAGCAACGCATTGACCCGGCGTGGCGCGCGCGGGCGCAGGCGTTGTTCAGTTTGATGGTCGGCGGCGTGGGCAATCTCGTCGGGTATCTCGGGACGGGCTGGTGGTTTCGCGCGGCGCACAGTGGCGGCGGCGGCGGGATGAACTGGCCGTTATTCTGGGGTGGCTTGGCGGGCGCGGTGGCGGTGGTGCTGGTTTATTTTTTGTCCGTGTATCGCGGGCGCGAGGGGAAGGCGTGAGCGGGGGATCTTTCGCGTGCGATTGGAATCGCAACGGAGGCCTCGCACCCGAACGGCGTGAAGTCTCGGGCGCAGAATTTCCGGCCTTTGCTCCGTTCCGCCCGGTGACTACACTTTCGCCGTATGAGTAACACAATCTCTGTGCGTCTCGACAAAGACCTTGCGACTTGGCTGGAAGAAACCGCCCAACGAACCGGACGGTCCCAGGGGCAGGTCGTGCGCGACCAATTGCAAAAGGCCAAGGCTGTGACACCCAATCGCGCGTTCATGCGTTGGGCGGGC
>JAYVOY010000446.1:0-4309 GCA_043757645.1 Verrucomicrobiota bacterium | reverse complement strand
GCGGCTGTCGCGGATGTTAGGTCAAAAGAAACTGGAGGTGCCCTCGCGTTGCTGAATTCAAACTCTTCGCAAGAACATCGACCTGAGTCGAAGGATTGCCGTCGCCTCCAGAGGTGTTGTGATGTTCACGGCATCTCTGCGCGTTTTTGACAGCCACTGGTAGCTTTTCGAGGAAGAGCTGTGAAGGCGGGTTTCCTTTCGAATAGGCAGGCCAGTGCTTATCGAGCCGCTTGATGACTGCATCGCAGTCCGAAAATGGACTTGTCGTGTATTCATCGTGCAGCAACAGCCAAAACTCGAAACACGGGTCCGACACTGCAAACCGAATACCGACAGCTTCCTTCATCTCCATTGCCAGCACAGCGAGTTTTCGCCGTTCGTCATGTGTCTTTTCTAAGTCGAAAACCACCCACACTTCATCGTAAGCGACGGCGAATCCCTTTTTCGCGTCCTTCTTGCGCGAATCCCGCAGGTCAATCGCCTTCTTCGTGAGCGTTATTGGGTCCGTGCCCTCGGGGTGCATTATCTCCACTTCGATGGCATTGAGTTGAAATCGGTCTCGCAGTGCTTTGAGATAATTCGGTTCGGTCTTCATTCCTTCCGTCACAATGAGAAAAGCTTTTCCCGACGATGGGAACCGCGGCTTCCCACGACGATAGGCTGATGGCCCCCTCGTAAATTTGCGTTTCCCGCTCATAGCTTGAGGCCTTCCGGCATGAACGGAATCGCGCCGTAACGACCTGCAAGGTATCCCTTGGCTAAAGCCTCATCCTTTCGAGGCTGGTAATCGGTGAGCGGGTATAGATGCGTTGTTCCTGCCGGTGACTTCTCGGTGAACCAAATCTGATCCCGCCGCATCAGGCTTCCATCCAACAGAACCGGATTGTGTGTGGTGAATACGACCTGTGCGCCTTTCGGGTTATTCTTGCTGCAAAGGAGGAGCTTCAGGAGTTCCTTAACTAGGATTGGGTGCAGACTCGTTTCGATCTCATCGACAAAGACCGTATGACCATTGTCGAGAATGTCCGTCCAATGACCGATAAGTGAAAAAAAGCGGCGAGTTCCTGCTGATTCTTCGTCTTCAAAAGACAAAACAACCGGGTCAATTCCTTCTGCAGCGTGCGTCAGGTTGATTTTCACCTGCTTTGAAGACTTCATCAGCCCCTTTTTTTCAAGTTCGGCCAAAAATGATTCTGAAAGAGCCTTCTTGAGCACTTCTAGATCGACGTCTTTCTCCCGAATCTTGGCATCGACTACCCCAATATCAGCGCTCCTTAGCAGATTCAATATTCGATCGTGGTGGGTGGACTTCGCCACCAATTGTGCAGTGAAGCCCGGGCTAAACATCGAATCTGCGCTTAAATGAATGAATTGAACGCTATTCTTGAACCAATTGAAGACCTGTGTTAATTGCGGATGGTTGAATTGAGGGCCTACTGACAAGAGAAGAGAGTTCTCTCGCGTCTTATACTGAAGGCTCTTGTCTTGCTTGAATGCAGTTGAAGGCTTTGCCCAGTCGTAGGCGTTCTTTTCAGTATTGAAGGTTCGATGATACCACCTCTGCGGCGCTCCTTTGGGATACGCCACTAAGTATTCCTCAATGACCCGTGTTGGCGTCACCGAGAATCCGAATACAAACCGCTCATTCTCCGCGACGAAGGTGATTTCAAACTCGGAAGGCTTCGAAGCCGAATCTTGGTCGAGTTTGAATGGCTCGGCTCCGGTCGCGTCTCCAGGTTGAATATTGGTGGCTGATCGCTGCACGAAACGGGTAACGAAATTCACCGCTTCGAGGACATTCGATTTCCCAGACGCATTTGCCCCGTAAATCGCTGCTCCCTTCAGGAACTTGACGCCTGACAGCCCTGGTAGTTCGCGGTCAATGACGCAGGAACCCAACTCCTTGTCGACATTACCCGCCACGAGGCTGAACGTTTGCTCCTCGCGAATGGAACGAAAGTTTGAGACTTTGAATTCGATCAACATGCTGGCGAGAATAGCGCGGCCTTTTAGACTTCAAAGCGTTTTTCGCGGAAAAGTCTCAAGAACGCCGTCAAGATTAAAGAATGCCGGAATCTCTACCGAAAGCTCCCTCTGCAAGACGGACGGGAAGTTCGCCGCCACCGACGACTTCGCATCTTCCACCACACTCAACACTCAACTGCGGCTCCATTTTCCTCGCAAGGAAGCGGCGCTCTTTGTTCAGCGGGTCGCGAAAGCGGAACGTGCCGGACTCCAACTGCGCCCAGTCCGAGCCGAACGCATTGGCCGACATGCAGAGCACCAGCACGCGCGAGCGCTCCAGCCCTTCCTCGATCTTCGCCGGAATACTGTCGCCGGGCTTGAGCACCCATTCATCGAACCACACCTTCACCCCGTCCTTCCGCAACCGCTCCGCTACGCCGCGCACCACCGCCTTGTCCTTCGCGCTGTGGCTCAGGAAGACATCGAATTGGAATTCGTCGGGCATGGTTTGTTTGGCGTTGGGGAGATTCAGACCCAACCGCACCCCGCTGTAAAGCCCCGGTTTGCCGGTCTTCGCCCCGGCGTGTCGCAGCAGTCCCGCGGGGACGACCGGAAATAGCCCACCGTTTCAACGGTGGGTCACCGCGCCAAGAGTCCCCCCAGCCCCGGCAGGGGCGAAAGAACCGCCTGCCCCTCCGCGCGAAGGTTTGATCCCGAACTCCGAAGTCGGCGTTGCGCGCAGCGCAGCGGCGCGGGGAGCGCCGCTCACTCACACTCACGGAACAGCCTCACCGAATTTCCACTGACAATTTGTTGCGCACGAGCGTGGTGCCCTCGCTTTGGGCGAGGGCGGCGACGGCCTTGTTGTAATCGGTCAGGGCGCGGATTTCGGTGGAGCTGGCGGCGGTGAGGTCGCGCTGCAATTGCAGCACCACGAAGCTCGTGCTTTTGCCGTTGGCCAGTTTCGTGCGCTCGGCCTCGATGGCGGCCTGGGCGAATTCGCGGGCCTTGCGGGTGGACTCGATGCGCTCGAATTGGATGCGGGTTTGTTTCACCGCGTCGTCGATTTGCACCATCACGGTTTGCTCGAGTTTCTTGAGGCGCAGCAGGGATTGTTGCTTGTCGATCTTGGTCGAGGCGTAGCGGTTCTTCGCGTCGCGATTGCCCAGCGGCACGCTGAAGACGACGCCCGCCGAGTAGTTCGGGCCGGGGCCGCCGGGGCGCACGTCATACACGGCATTGCCGAGCGCGCCGTTCAAGCCGTTCTGGCCGTAGCTGCCGACGAGATCGAGCGAGGGGTAGCGCTGGTTGTTGTAAAATTTCAGGTGAATGTCCTGCTTCTCCACGTCGAGCCTGGCCCGCGCGTAATCGGGCCGGAGGGTCAGCCCCTTTTGCCAGCTCCCCTGCAAATCGAGCGGCTCGGCGATGGGGATCATCTGTTCGGCCGGCACGATCGAACCGCGGTGCCACGCCACATAATCGTCGGTGATGAGGTTCTTGAGCGCGTTCTGCGCGGTCTCGAAGCCGAGCTGCGCCCCGAGCAAATCGGCCTTCACGCTGGCGACCTGCGACTCGGCCTGCTTCTCGTCGAGCGGGGCGAGGACGCCGACCTCGACGCGTTTTTTATTTTCGGACAGCAACTGTTGCGCGAGCGCGAGGGATTGCTCCTGCACCTTCACGTTTTCGCGGCTGTAGATCAGGTCGTAATACGCCTGCTGCACCGCGGTGACGGAGTTGATGATCTGCGCGACGAGGTCCTGCTCGGACAGGGTGAGATCGCGTTTGCTGATGAGGATCGCGTGCCGGGTGGTGTCGATCCAGAAATTCTTCAACAACGGCTGGCGCAGGTTGAGGTTCGCCGCGGTGGAATATTGGGCGCTCGCGGCATTGACGAGGGTGCCGTCGCGCTGATTGATGCCCACGGACGCGTCGTAAGTCATGCCGAACGGGAGCAGGCCGCGCAGGAAGGGGCCGGCGTTGTTCACCGTGATTTCGTTGCCGGGAAACGGCCGCCCCTGCGCGTCGTTGCCGCCCGGGGATTTGTTGTAGATATGCGTCGCGCTCACGCCCGCCGTGGGATCGTAGGCACCGGAGAGCGCGTCCAAATTGAACTTCGCCCCCTGCGGCGCCAGGCGCTGAATCTGCACATCGAAGTTGTGGCGCAACGCCTCTTGAATGCAGTCGTCGAGGGAAAGTTTCCGCTCACCCATCGGGACCGTGGCCGCGGCGGGAAGCGCGGAGATGGGCGGAATTGTTCTGAGGGAAGCCGCGGGCGGGAGCGGCGTCGGCTGGGTGGGAATCGCCGGCGTGGGCGGGGCATCCACCGGCAAGAGCGCGGGGGTGC
>JAYVOY010000445.1:0-4344 GCA_043757645.1 Verrucomicrobiota bacterium | reverse complement strand
GCCGGCCCCCATTGTTTCATTTCCTCGCGAATGTTTTCGGGCACGCGCGGGCTGGTCGCCAGGTAAGTGATGAAGCCGCGAATGTAGTCCTCGTGCTCGCGCGCGAGGCGGTCGCGCGTGGCGTAATCGGCCTCGGGATAGGCGTAGTTTGCGCCGATGAAATCGGTCGAGAAACCGCCGTTGTTGTTGATGTCGGTCTTGGCGTTGGGCATCCAGATGGGATTCCAGAATTCGCCGAGACGCGGCTTGTGGCCCGCGGCGGCGAGGGCGTCGAAGTAGCGGCCGAGGAGTTCGAAACGCGCGGGGTCGTAATTCGCGGGCGGCGCGACGGGGAGGCGGTTGGCGGGATTTGTCGTGAAACAGAGGCGGTAATTGTAAGCCTGCACGGCGCGATCGCCGTCGCCGGGCTTCCCGCCGTCGCCGGATTGAATCAACGGGAGCAGGCCGCTCGCGGGATCGCCGGGCTTCACGTAGGGATCGACGGCAACGCGAAATTGGTGATGCGGCGTCTGCGCGCGAATGCCGTTGAGGGTCTCGCCGTAGCGAGAATTCGCCTCGCGCCCGATGTGCAAGGAGACGCCGGCCCTGGCCATGAGGTCGCCTTCGTAGGTGGCGTCGAGGAACATTTTCGCGCGGAAAATCGCGCCGTTCTCCATCGTGATTTCCGTGAGGCGCGCGCCGGATTTTTTCACCGATGCAAGGCGTTGTTCCGTGTGAACGGGAACCTTGGCCTCGCGCAGAAACGCCTGAAACACTGCCAGGGCCGCGCTCGGCTCGAAGGTCCACATCGTGGCTTCGGAGCCGTCGAGGGAACTCGCGCCCGCTTGGCCGCCGCGCCGCCGGCCGAAAAATTCCGCGGCGGTCTCGAACTTCCACGCCGCGGGTTTCGCGTAGTGCTGCGCGAGGCGGTGATAGAACTCGCGAGAGATGCCGCCGACGGCGGCTTTGTTGCCGATGTCCGTCGCGCCAAGTCCGCCGGTGGTGAGGCCACCGAGGTATTTGCCCGGCTCGACGAGCACGGCGGTTTTGCCCATGCGGCTCGCGTGAACGGCGGCGGCGATGCCCGCGGAGGTGCCGCCGAAAACGCAGAGGTCGGTCTCGATAACGGCGGCGCGGGCGGTGGTGGCGAGGAGCGAGAGGGCGAGAAGGCGGCGCAGCATGGGAAGGGAAGAGAGGAATTATGAAGTAGGAATTATGAAGTATGAAACTTGAAACGAAGCGGACTCACGCGGTGGGTGAAAATGGGCGGGGCGTGCGAAGTTCGCTTCGCTGTGAGCCAGTGAAGAATCAGAGCTTCGGCAATTTGGCGGCGAGAGCGGACTCGAGGGTCTTCAGGAGATCGCCATCGTCAGGCTCGACGCTGGTGTCGAAGCGCTTGATGAGCTTGCCGTCGCGGCCGACGAGAAACTTCGCGAAGTTCCAGCCGACCTCGCCGGGGTGGGGCGAGGATTTTCCCGTGAGCGCGGCGAAGACGGGGTTTTGTTCGGGGCCGGATTTCACAGAAGATTTCGCAAAGAGCGGGAAAGTGACGTGGTAGTTCGCGGTGCAGAATTCCTTGATCTCAGCGTTGCCCGCGGGTTCCTGTTCGCCGAAGTCGTTGGAGGGAAAACCGAGGACGGCGAAGCCCCGCGCGGCGAATTTCTTGTGGAGGGCTTCGAGGCCCGCGTACTGCGGAGTCGAGCCGCATTTCGACGCGGTGTTGACGATGAGAAGAACTTTTCCGGCGAAGGGCTTTAGCGTCGTGTCCGTGCCGGCGATGTCTGGGATTTTGGCGTCGAAGATGGATTGGTCGGCGGCGTGAACGGCGGGAAGTGCGAGCGCAAGGAGCAGTGCGGGCAGGGTCATTTTCATGCGCGGGACTATTCGTCGGCGACACCGGAAGTCAACTGTGCCGGGCAATTCCACTTACCCGAGAGAACGCGTCACTGCCCACGAAACCCACGAAAGAAAGGGCGTTGAGAAAACCACCCAACTCACTGAATTAACGAGTGGTCCCGGAGACGCTCAACCTCAGCCGTAACCATGCAGTCGGACCGCCGCCGTCCCGGCGGCTCACACCGTCCACAGGCGGCGGAGGCGGGCGTTTTCCGCAGTTCAAAATGTTCACTGAACAGTGAACCAAAAGCGCGCGGACAATTGGCCCCCCGGACTTTCCCACGCCGTGAGCCGCCGAGACGGCGGCGGTCCGCCCATTGCATAGTTACGGCTCAGGCTGGCCTTTTTTTCGTGTGTTTTGTGTGTTTCGTGGGCCAATCCTTCTTCTGCCTTTTAGGCTACTTCATCACGCGCCGATACCGCCACCACCACACGACCCAGCCGAGTCCCAGCGTCGCCAGTCCCAGCGCGCTCTCGAGCGGCCGTCGCCACACGGTGAACGCCACCATCCACACCACGCTCGCCACAAACAATCCCGGCACCCACGGCCAGCCCGGCACCACGAGCGTCGGCCCTTCGCGCAGTCGCAGCCGCATCAAACCCGCCACGGTCGCCGCCGTGCTCACGCTCAAGGTGAAGCCGATGTACGTCAGCAGACTTTCGTAAGTCGCGGTCCACAGCATCGTGAGCGCGACCGCAGATTGGAAAAAAATCGCCGCCCGCGGCGCACCGCCCGCGCCCGCCAGCCACGCCGGCAAGTACCCATCGCCGGCCATGCGCGCATACACGCGCGGACCGGCCATCACCATCGCGGACACCGAGGTCAGCAGCGCCAGCGCGACCAAGGCCGACACGCCCTCGGCCCAGACTTTTCCGCCCAACGCCTGCGCCGCGATGCGTCCGACCGCGAGTTGGCCGCTTAGTTCCGCCACGGGCACCGCGCGCAAGAAAACAAAATTCAATCCGAGATAAAGCGCCGTCACCAACAGCGTGCCCGCCAGCAAGGCCCGCGGCAGATTGCGTTCCGCGTCGCGAATTTCGCCGCCCACATAAATCGCCGCGTTCCAGCCCGCGTAACTGAATGACACCCACACGAGCGACACCGCGAACGCCGGCGACCACACGCCTTTTCCCGCCGGCGCAATTCCGAGCGCCGCGGGCAAGCGTCCCGCCGCGCACGCGATGAACACGCCGAGCAACAACAGCTTCAAGCCCACCGCCGCATTCTGCACCCACGCGCCCGGGACCACGCGCACCGCGTGAACCCACGACAGCGCCACGATCAGTGCCGTCGCGACGACCTTGGGATGCCACGTTGGCCACCAGTCTTTCGTGTATTCGCCGAACCCCATCGCCGCCGCCGCGATGGGCGCGGAAAAGCCCACGAGCAACGAAACCCAGCCCGCGAGAAAACCCGCCGCCGGATGCAGTGTGCGCGCGAGAAAAATGTACTCGCCCCCCGATTCCGGAATCCGCCGCGCCAACGCGCCGTAACTCAACGCCCCCAGCGCCGCGAGCACCCCACCCACCGCCCACGCCGCCAGCACCGCCGCGCGCGAACCCAAATCCGCGAGCAGAAATCCGCTCGTGGTGAACACGCCCGTGCCGATCATGCTCGCGATCACGATCGCCACCGCGCTGCCCAGACCGAGGGGACGTTGCTCGTTCATGGTCGATTTCGCGCCGACTGGTGCGGGGTCGCCTTCGCGGAAAGGCGGCGCGGAAAATCGGTGGGGCCGGGTGTGGAAAAAATCAGGATCAAGGCGCGAGCGTACCCAGTCGCTCCCCAAACACCAACCCAGAGTCGGCCGATCCGTGGGCGCGGCCTGACGCGCCCTCGTTTGGAGTTCCGCCCTCAACCGTACCGATGCCGCAGGACCGCCGCCGCCCCGGCGGCTCACACCGTCCAAACGGGGCGGAAGCACGCATTTTCCGAGGCCCAAAGTGCTCACTGAATAGTGAACCAAAAGCGTGCGAACAATTTGCTCCCCTCGGACTCTCCCACGCCCTGAGCCGCCGAGACGGCGGCGGTCCGCCAATTGCATGGTTACGGCTCAGGCGTAACGATGCCGCAGGACCGCCGCCGTCCCGGCGGCTCACACCGTCCAAACGGGGCGGAAGCGCGCATTTTCCGCGGCCCAAAGTGCTCGCTGAATAGTGAACCAAAAGCGTGCGAACAATTTGCTCCCCTCGGACTCTCCCACGCCCTGAGCCGCCGAGACGGCGGCGGTCCGCCCTTTCGTCATCCGCGCCATCCGCGTCATCCGCGGTTTGATTTCCGCTTCACTCCACCGGCGTCCGCTTGCGGTAAAATTCCCTCGAACGGCGCTGTCCTTCCGCAAGCTCCTCGCGGGAGAGGCGCGCGGCGAGGGCCGTGCGGGCCTCGTCGGCGTAGGGCAGTCCGGCGCTGGCGGCGAGGTTGAACCACTTGTAGGCCTCGGCCAGATCGGCCGGCACGCCTTTGCCGCG
>JAYVOY010000444.1:0-16415 GCA_043757645.1 Verrucomicrobiota bacterium | reverse complement strand
GCGGGGTCCACGGGGAAGGTCAGGCGGTTCACCATGATTTTGTGGTGGAGCCAACTGGTTTGCGCGGTGGTGCTGGAGGTGACGAATTTCCAATCGTCCTCGAGACACACGCCGAGGAAAAGCCAATCGAGCCACGAGACGTGGTTGGGCACGAGCAGCACGGGGCCGGGCGTCTTGAGCACGGCCTCGTTGTAAGCGCGGAAGCGGAAGCAAAGGCGCGCGAGGAGGCGGAGGAGAGATTTCATGCGGTGTGCTTAGATTGTTTTGGAAGAAGTGGAAGCGGTCGCGCGTTCCGGGAAGCGCAGCACGGTGATGACGGCGACGAGGACGGCGGCGAGGCCGAGAAAGATTTGCGGCGCGGTGGCGTTGCAGTGGGCCGCGAGCAGGACGAGGCCGCCACCGAGGCACATGGCGGTGTTCTCGAGGAAGTTTTGCGTGGCGATGGTTTTGCCGAGTTTGGCGGGATCACTCTCGGCTTGGAGCGCGGCGTTGAGTGGGATGAGGAACAGGCCGGCGAGCACGCCCGAGCCGATGAGCAGGCCGACGATCGGGAGGACTTGCACGCCAAGCGCGGGCAGCGTGGCTTTCATCGCAAGAATCGGCGGGAAGAATCCGCTGAGGCCCAGCGCGGTGACGAAGGCGGCGAGGCCGATGCCGTAGCGGCGGGTGCTGCGCAGATCGCCGACTTGATGGAGGTGGCCCGCGAGGACGCTGCCGAGCATGACGCCGAGGCTGAGCCAGAGGCCGAGGAGCGCGATGGCGGTGTTGTTGGGGAGTTCGAGGGTTTTCAGGCCGAAGGGTTGGAAGTTCATTTTCATCACCGCGCCGCAAATCCAGAAGAGCGTGGTGCCGAGCAGGACGCGGCCGAGGCGCGGGGCGAGGAGGAGCGCGCGCGAGTTGTGGAAGAATTCGGCGACGCTGCGGTTGAGGCGCACGGAGGGATCGTGGGGCGTGGTGAGCATCGCGAGGTTCAGCGCGGTGGAGAGGCCGAAGATCGCGAGGAGCACGGTGTAGCAGGTGAGCGCGGGCAGGGCGTCGATGAGTTTGGAGCCGGCGATGCTGCCGAGGAGAATGGCGACGAGCGTGAGCATTTCGACGGTGCCGTTGGCCTTCACGAGGCGTTCGCCGGGGAGGATTTCCGGGAGGATTCCGTATTTCGCGGGCGAGTAAACGCACGAGCCGATGCCGACGACGAGGTAGCCGACGGCCTGCCAGTCGTGGTGCAGTGCGAGGCCGAGCGCGCCGATGCTGGTGCCGAGGAGCTTGATGGTGTTGCCGCCGAGGAGCCAGCGGGTCTTGGCGAAGCGGTCGTTGAGGAAGCCCGCGAGCGGCGCGAGGAGGACGTAGGGGATGAAAAGGAGCGTGGTGTAAATGGCGTTGGCGGTGCCGAGGTCCTTGGCGCTGAGGGCGCCTTGTTGGAACTGGAAGGTGAGCTGCCCGAGGATGACGGCGAGGATCATGTTGTCGCCGAGCGCGCCGAGGAACTGGCTGACGAGGAGGAGCGGGTAGTTGCGGGTGGGTTTCATGGCCTATTTTTTGCGAGGGGTTGTGCGGCGAGGCGGGCGGCGGTTTCGGTGACGGTGGCGAGGTCGGCGACGATTTGCGCGGCGCGTTTGGCGGAGAGGTCGCCCCAGGCTTGCTCGGCGGCGCGGTGGTAGTGGGGGAGGATTTGGCGGAGCAGCGCGGCGCCGGCGGCGGTGAGGACGACGCGGTAGGCGCGGCGGTCGGCGTCCACGTCGCGGCGGGCGACGAGGCCGCGCCGTTCGAGGCGGTCCACGAGGCCGGTGATGTTCGAGCGGTGGGTGATCAAGGCGCGGCCGAGTTCGGTCTGGGTGAGGCCGTCGGGCTGGTCGGTGAGGACGTTGAGGAGGTTGAACTGGCTGGGGCTGAGGTCCCAGCGGGCGAAGAAGGCGCGGCTGGCGTTCCACAGCGCCTCGGCGGTGCGGAGGAGTTGGATGAGGGCCTGGTAGCGGGGGCCGGGTGGGGCGGGGTTTTGTTTCACGTGTGGAATGACTACAGATAGAATGTTGACATGGCAACAATAAATTTTGGAGAGGCAAGGGAAGCGGGTGTGGCTGGGGGGGCACAAGGGAATTTGGGAGCGGCGTTGGGAAAACGGACGGTCCGCGGGCTGGAAGCCCGGCGCCACAGGCGCAACGGCTCACCTGTTTTCACTCACACCCCACGCGGCTCCTTTCGTTGGTTTCGTGGTTCCAACTCGTCTCCCCCGGTTTATGCTGCGCGCGCATGAAGATTGCGCTGGCGCAGATCAACACCACGGTGGGCGATATTGCCGGGAACGAGCGGAAAATCCTCGCGGCGTATCAGCGCGGCGGGGCGGCGGGGGCGGCGGTGGTGCTCACGCCGGAACTCGGGATCACCGGTTATCCGCCGCGGGATTTGTTGCTCAAGAGCAGTTTTATCCCGGCCAATCTGGCGGCGCTGGAACGGCTCGCGGCGGCGACGGGGGAGACGGCTTTGCTCGTGGGTTTTGTGGGGCGCAATGAGCGGCGGCCCGGACGCGAGGCAACCAATTCGGTGGCGTTGTTGCAGCATGGCCGCATTCAAACGACGCGCGCGAAGACGTTGCTGCCGACGTACGATGTCTTCGATGAGGACCGGTATTTCGAGCCGGCGACGGAGAATCCCGCGGCGGAATTGCACGGGCGGCGCGTGGGGTTGACGATTTGCGAGGATGTGTGGAACGACGAGGATTTCTGGCGCGAGCGGCGGTATCGGCGCAATCCCGCGATGGACCTCGTGGCGGGCGGCGCGGAAATCATTTTCAACATCTCGGCGTCGCCGTGGCAGATCGGGAAGAACGCGACGCGGTTTGCGATGTTGTCGAGTCTCGCGGCGAAGGCGGGGCGCGCGGTGGTTTATTGCAACCTCGTCGGGGGGAATGACGAACTGGTTTTCGACGGGAGCAGTTTGGTGTTCAACGCGCGCGGTGAATTGATCGCGGCGGGCGCGCAATTCGCGGAGGACTTTCTCGTCGTTGAGCTGGAAACCGCGCCGGTCGTGACGCCGGCGCCGACGTGTGAGGAGGAACAAATCTATCGCGCGCTGGTGCTGGGGCTGCGGGATTATTTGCACAAGTGCGGTTTCAAATCGGCGGTGCTCGGGTTGAGCGGCGGGATTGATTCGGCGGTGACGGCGGTGCTGGCGGCGGAGGCGCTCGGGCGCGAGAACGTGCGCGGGGTTTCGCTGCCGTCGCAGTTTTCGTCGCCGGGCAGTATCGAGGACGCGCGGGTGCTCGCGGAGAATTTGGGGATTCGTTACGACGTGATTTCGATTCAGCCGATGTTTCACGCGGTGCGGGCGCAGATGGCGGGCGTGTTCGCGGGTTTGGCGGAGGACACGACGGAGGAAAACATGCAGGCCCGTCTGCGCGGCGTGACGTTGATGGCGATGTCGAACAAGTTCGGCTCGCTGCTGCTGACGACGGGGAACAAGAGCGAACTGGCGGTCGGCTACTGCACGCTCTACGGCGACATGTGCGGCGGGCTGGCGGTGATCAGCGATGTGCCGAAGACGATGATTTACCGGCTGTCGCGGTGGATCAATCGCGGGCGGGAAATCATTCCCGAGCCGTCGATCACGAAGCCGCCGTCGGCGGAGTTGCGGCCGAATCAGACCGATCAAGACTCGTTGCCGCCGTATGAGGAACTCGACGCGATTCTGGAGGAATACGTGGTGAAAGGGCGTTCGTTCGCGGAGATCGTGGCGCTGGGTTTTGCGGAGGCCACGGTGCGGCGCGTGGTGCGGTTGATCGATGTGACGGAGTATAAGCGCCGGCAGGCCGCGCCGGGCTTGAAGGTGACGAGCAAGGCGTTTGGCGTGGGGCGGCGGATTCCCATCGCGCAGCGGTTTCGGGAGGCGTGAGGGACGAGTGGGCGACGGGGCCGCAACCGCGCGCCGACCGGCGTTTTCCGCGGGGATCGGTGGCTGGAAAATCCGGGATTCCGGGAAAAGAAGAGGAAGATGGTCGGGGCGGTGAGATTTGAACTCACGACCTCTTGTACCCGAAACAAGCGCGCTACCAAGCTACGCTACGCCCCGAACCAACAGGCGCGTACAGTTGCCAATCGGCGCGCGGAAATGCAACGTGTTTCTCGCGCGCGCAAACGGGGACAAGCATCGTGGTCGGCGACACCGCGGCGGCACCGGAACGCCAAGGATGGCCCGGCCCGGCTTGCGCGGGGAGCCGCGCCGAGCCGGTGCTCGGCGCTCCGCGCGGGCGACCCATCGCGCCGGGATTTTTTCACTCATTCATGCACTCGGAACTTTTCGGACTCGGCACCGCGGTTAACGCGGGCGCGATTATTTTAGGCGGTCTGGCCGGACGGTTGTGCAGCCGCCGGCTCGGCGAAACGGTGGAAGGGCGTTTGCGCGTGTTCCTCGCGGCGCTGACGGTGTGGGTGGGACTGAGCCTGACGTGGAAATCTTTTCACGGCGGGTGGGGCGCGGTGGCGCGGCAGTTCGTGGTGCTGCTGGCGGCGTTGATGCTGGGGAAATGGCTCGGGCAGAAGCTGGGTTTGCAGGGCGGCATGAATCAACTGGGCGCGTTCGCGGGGAAACAGTTTGCGGCGGAAGTCAGCCCGGAGTCGGCGCGGTTCAGCGATGGGTTTGTGTCCTGCACGATTGTGTTTTGCCTCGCGCCGCTGGCGATTGTCGGGGCGGTGGTGGATGGCTTGGATGGTAATTATCGGCCGCTGGTGGTGAAGGCGGTGATCGACGGTCTCGCGGCGATCAGCTTCGCGGCGAAGTTCGGTTGGGGCGTGCTGCTCGCGGTGATTCCCCTCGTGGCGTATCAAGGCGCGGTCACGCTGCTGGCGGGGACGCTGGCGCCGGCGTTTGGCCTGGAGGAGGTGCAGGCGATCAATGCGGTCGCGGGGATGCTCGTGTTTTGTGTCGCGTTGATCATGCTCAAACTCAAGCGGGTGGCGTTGGGGGATTATCTGCCGAGCCTCGTTGTCGCGCCGGCGCTGACGTGGCTGGTGAGCCGAATGTTTCCGTGAGCCGGGGCTTGGCGCGGGGAGCGCGCGCCGCTGGCGTGCCGTTTTCGGCGGCTCGCCGAAAACCTCGTTCCACTCACTTTTTGGCGCGGAGCAGAAAGTTAGAACTGGGACACGATGGTTTGGGCGGGCCGCCCAAACCCGCACGCGGGCCGCGTGCGCTCCCCATTCCGGGAACATTTTGAACTGCGGAAAACGCCCGCCTTCGCCTCATTTGGACGGTGCGAGCCGCCGAGACGGCGGCGCTCCGCCCATTGCCTGGTTACGGCTCAGGCGAGGATTTCCGTGACGAGGTGGGGGATCGCCTCGCGCAATTTCAACTCAAGGGTTTCGCAGGTGAAGGGTTTTTGCAGGAAGCCGGAGAGGCCCTTGTCGCCGTAGCGTTTCATCGACTCATCCTCGTTGAAGCCGCTGGAGAGCAACACCGGCAGGTCGGCCCGCAGCAAGCGAATCTGGTCGCACGCCTCCGGTCCGTTCAGATTGGGCATGCTCAGGTCCATCACCACGGCGACGATGGTGTCGCGGTGGGCGCGGAACACCTCGACGCCTTGCACGCCGTCGTGGGCCAGCATCACGTCGAAACCGATCTTCTGCAAAAAACCCTTGGTGACTTCACAGACTTCCGGCTCGTCATCGACGACGAGCACCGTGCCAGTCCCCCGCAGATGCACACCCGCGAGGGGGCGGGGCGGCGGCGCCGATTGTTCCAGGCGCGACTTCGGCAGATACACGCGGAACGTGGTGCCGTGGCCGATGGTGCTGTCGAGTTTCAAGGCGCCCTTGTGGGCGCAGATCACGCCCAGCGCTGTCGAGAGGCCCAGCCCGCGACCGGTGAATTTGGTGGTGAAGAACGGCTCAAAAACCTTCTCCTGAATTTCCTGGCTCATGCCGCAGCCCGTGTCGCTCACCTCGAGCAGCACGTACTCTCCGAGCGGCAACCGCGGCGAAAGCACGGCGTCGGCCAGCGCCTCCGCGCCGGTTTGCACGAGCGCCGTTTTCAGCGTGATCACGCCCACGCGGTCGGCGATGGCCTCGGCGGCGTTGATGACCAGGTTCATCACCACCTGTTGCACCTGCGCGGGATCGACCTCGACGACGAGCGCCTCCGGCGCGAGTTCAAAATGGAGTTCGACCTTCCTGCTGATCGACGAGCGCAGCAACTCGGTGATCTGCGAAACCAGGGTGTTGAGATTCAGGTTCAGCGTGGTCAGCCGCCCGTGCCCGGAGTAGGTGAGCAACTGCTTGCAAAACTCGGCGGCCTGCAGCGAGGCGCGCTCGATCTTGGCGAGATTGTCGCCCGCGATCGAACCGGCCGGAAGATTCAAACGGCCCAGGCTGGCGTTGCCCAAAATGACGGTGAGCAGATTGTTGAAGTCATGCGCGATGCCCGTGGACAGGCGGCCGATGCTCTCCATTTGCTGGGCCTGACGGAGTTGCAACTCGAGATTCTTTCGCGCCGAGATGTCCGTGGTGGAGCCGGCCATGCGTTGGGGGCGGCCCTGCTCGTCGCGCAACGCGCGGCCGCGGGTGTACACCCATTTAAACAAACCCGACTTCGTGAGCACGCGGTGTTCGTGGCTGAAGAACGGCGTCTTGCCGTCCCAGTGATCCTGAATGGCCGTGAGCATGTTCGCGCGGTCGTCGGGATGAACCAGGCTTTCCCACACGCTCATCTGGTTGGTCAGTTCGTCGTCGCGATAGCCGAGCATTTCCTTCCAGGTGCGCGAGAGGAAAATCTGGTGCGTGAGGAGGTTCATGTCCCAGATGCCGTCGTTGACGCCGTTGATGGCCAGCTCGTAGCGCTGCTGGCTCTCCGCCAGCGCGCGGGTCCGCGCGCGCAGGCGCATCCGCTCGTGATAGAGGCTCAGGGCCGAGCGCACGCGGCCAAACAACTCGACCTCGTTCACGGGCTTGGGAATGAAATCCATCGCGCCCGCGGCAAAGCTCTTCAGCAACGCCGCATCCCGCCGCACGGCCCCGCCGGTGATGACGATGATGGGAATGTGCGAGGTCTTCGGGCTGCTGGTCATGCGCCGGCAGGTTTCGTAGCCGTCCATCACGGGCATCATCAAATCGAGCAAAATCAGGCCGATGTCCGCGCGCGCCTCGAGCGCCTGCAACGCCTCGAGGCCCGAGCGCGCCTGCACGACGCAGCCGTGGCCCTCCTCGTTGAGCATCTCGTCGAGCAGGTCCAGGTTGTCCTGGATGTCATCGACTATCAAAATCGGCGTGGCGAGAATCTCACTCTCGACCGCCGGTTTGAGGTGGGGGTTTGCGTCGGTGTTTTCCACAAAAACTTTCGTCACGCTGGCAGAAGATCACCCTTGATCAAGACCCGCGCGACCTGACTTTCCAGCCGCTGCTTTTCCTCGGGAGTCAGGGTTTTGGCGGTGAAGACGATCACCGGCACGCGGCCATAACGTTCGTCCTGGCGCAAATGCCAGAGGAAGGTTTGGCCGTCCATCACGGGCATTTGGAGGTCGAGAAAAATCACGTCCGGCCGGTAGGATTGAATGATGGCGAGCGCTTCCTTGCCGTTGTGGGCCAGCTTCATTTCGCCCACCTGCGTCCCCAGCCATTCGCACAGCAGGGTCTGGGTGTCGGCGTCGTCCTCGACGATCAACACCCGCCCGTTGCGCCACGCCTCGGGATGAAAATTGCGCTCGATGCAGGACTGGAATTCGTTCCGCAGGATCGGCTTGCTCAGGGCGTCCACGGCCCCCAGCAGCACGGCCTTTTTCCGGTCGGCCACGATGCTCACGATGATCACTGGAATGTCCCGCAGCAGCGGCTCGGCTTTCAAATCCGCCAGTACGTCCCACCCGTTTTTGCCCGGCATCATCAGGTCGAGCGTGATCAAATCGGGGCGGTGTTCCATCGCCATGCGCAACGCCATCTTTGGCTCGCCGCACAGCACGGTTTGCGCGCCCATGTCGTGAACGTATTGCGAAATCAATTCCCGCGCGTCCGGGTCGTCATCGACGATCAGGACTTTGGAACCCGGCTTCACCAACAGCGAGCGCGCCAGCACCGCGCGATATTCGCTCAACAGCGAATCGGGTCCGGTGGATTCGTCCGCCGGGGGGGAAGGCGCGGCGCTGTCGCCGGGGGATTTTGCGGCGGCGACTGGCGGCGGGACTGCCGCTTGGGCCTCGGCAAACTGCTGCCGGAGCGCCACCGCCGGGGCGGCCGCCGGGTCCGCAACCGCGCGCCGCGGCAACGTCACGCGGAACGTGCTGCCGCGGCCCGGCGCGCTTTCGACCGTGAGTTCGCCGCCGAGCAATTTCACCAGCGACCGCGAGATCGTGAGGCCGAGACCCGTGCCACCGTATTCCCGCGTGGTGCTGTTGTCGGCCTGGCGGAACGCTTCAAAAATGGTTTCGAGTTTGTCCTGGGGAATGCCGATGCCCGTGTCGGTGACGCGCACGCTCACGCGGTCGCGCGCCTTGCCGGTGAGTTCCAAGCCCAGCGTCACGCTGCCCTGATGCGTGAACTTCACCGCGTTGCCGACGAGGTTGATCAACACTTGGCGCAACTTTTGATCGTCCGTTTCCAACTCGAAATCCTGCGCCGGCAAATCCAGCAGCAGCGCCAGATTTTTCGCGTCCGCCTGCGGATGCAGCAGATCGATCACCTCGCGCAGAATCGGCGCGGCGTGCGTCGGCGCGATGTTCAGATCCATGCGGCCCGCCTCGATTTTTGAGAGGTCGAGGATGTCGTTGATGAGCGAGAGCAGATGCTTGCCGTTGCGGTTGATTTTCTCGACGCGCTTGAGGTCCGCCTCGTCGAGCGTCCGGGACTTGTTCTTCCCGAGAATGCCGGAGAAACCGATGATGGAATTGAGCGGGGTGCGCAACTCATGGCTCATGTTCGCGACGAACTCGCTGCGTAATTTGTCCGCCTTGATCAACTCTTGATTCGCCGTCTCGAGCTGCAGCGACTGGCGGTTGATGTCTTTGTAACTGAGCGCGTTGTTCAATCCGTTCGCCAGCGCGTCCACGTGATTGTTCACAAAATCCACGGTCGCCGCGTCGGGCCGCTTGAACGCGCCAAGCACCACCACGCCGAGCGTGCGCGAGCGAAAAATCACCGGCACCGCGACCACACAATGCAACCGCACCCGCGCGACCCCCAGATGCACCTCAGGCAGAGCCGTCGCTTCGATCCCGTCCACAAAAACCCACTCCTTTCGCTTCACCGCCTCGCCCGGCAGTCCGCTCATCGCGCCCTCGCGACTGAGCTGCGCGACCGCGTGCGCATCGACGCCCTGCGAACTCAGACACACCAAACTCTGCCCGCCCTCCTCTAGGAGAAAGAACACGCCCACCTGCGCGCCCGCCGCCGCGACGAGGTGCCCGAGCGCCTTGTTCACCAGGGTGTTGATCTCGATCGACGCCAGACCGGAAAGATATTCGCCAAACCGGGATTGCCGCGCGAACGCGGTCGCCAATTGTTCGTGCTGGTCGGCCAGTGTTTCCTTGGAGGCTCTCAATTCCGTCTGCGATTTTTCCACCTCGTGAAACGAGGTCTGAATCTTGTCCGCCATCAAATTGATCGACCGGGCCAGCGCGCTGATCGCATCGCGGTCGGCAATGTCCGCCCGCGCTGCAAATTTCCCCTGGCCAATTTGGTGCGCCACGTCCGCCAACTCCCTCAGGCGGCGGGTGGTTTTGCGATTCACCACCACCACGAGGCTGAGAATCGTCACGATCAACGCCGCTTCAAGACAGTTGCGCAGCAGTTCGTTTTCATCCCGAACCGGAACGAACACGACCGCCAGCAGCAGTCCGAACAACACCGCAAAGACCACCACCGTGGAGGTCTTCACCCGAAATCGAATCGCGGACGTGGAATCGCTCATGACTTAGGCAGCGACGGGCAGGAAGCGCTGGATGGTGGTGTGAAACAAATTTTCATTGGTGATCGGCTTGCTCAAATATTCGTTGAAACCCGCCGCCAACAACTCGGCCCGGTGATTCTTCATCGCGTGCGCCGTCAGCGCAATCGCCGGCAGTGCCGCCCCGACCGCGCTGCGGCGAATCTCCCGCAGCAACGTGATGCCGTCCATCCCCGGCAGCGAAATATCCAGCAGCAACAAATCGGGCACCGAACCGCCCGCATTCTGCAAGCGCCGCAGGGCCAGCAAGGGATCGGCAAACCACTCGACCTCGAGTTCATCGCCGAGCAGGTCGATCACCAAGTCCGCGTTGTCGGTGTTGTCTTCCACGAGCAGGACGCGGGGCATTTTGGCGATACCGTGGTTCATGCGGTGTTTTCAGTGTGATCGCGGGGCAACCGCCAGTTGAGATTAGTGGCCGACGCCCGGTTGACAAGCCCCCCGCGCCGCGCGCCGCGCGCCCCCACGCCGCCTGCGACCGGGGCGCGCCACGGGGTGGCAGTTTGTCCGCGTGGAATCGGTGAGAATCCCGTCACCTGTGTTCCATCGGAAGAGGCCGCCCGCAAGTTGAGGCGCTTTCGGGCAACGGCCGGCGAACGCAACGCGATCCGGTGGTCTTTGTGGGGGGAAATATTTTCACGAGCACCGGCGATGAATGGGCCGGTGCCACAGCGCCCGCTCCGCCCCCTCACTTCACCACTTCCGTCCCCACGCCCGCGTCCGTGAAAATCTCCAGCAACACCGCGTGCGGCATCCGCCCATCGACCAGCGACACCTTCTCGACGCCCGAGAGAATCGCCGCCACCGCGCTGTCCACCTTCGGAATCATCCCCTTGTCCACAATGCCCGCGGCCTTGAGGCCCGGCACCTCGCTGATCTGCAAATGCGTGATCAACGTCGCGGGATCGCGCGGATCCCGCATCAACCCCGGCACGTCGCTCATGAAAACCAACCGCTGCGCCCGCAACGCAATCGCCGCCTGCGCCGCCGCCACATCCGCGTTGCAATTGTAAATCTTCCCATCCTCCCCGCGCGCCGTCGGACTGATCACCGGCGTGATCCCCCGCGCGATGCACTCGAGCAACGGCGCCGTGTTCACCGCCACCACTTCCCCGACGAACCCGATGTCCACCTTCGCGCCGGGCTTGTCCTTGTCGTCGAGCCACAGCTTGCGACACGTGAAAATCTCGGTGCCCGCAAACCCCCGCGCCGCGCCACCGACGGCGTTGATCATCGCCACCACCTCGGGATTGATCTCGCGCGACAACACCTGATCCACCACCGCCACCGTCGCCTCGTCCGTGACGCGCTGCCCCTGGATGAAGTTCGCCCGCAACCCCGCCTGCTCCATCGCGCGCGTGATCGCCTTGCCCCCGCCATGCACCACCACCGGATTGATCTCCACCGCCTCCAGAAAAACCACATCCCGCGCCACCCCCGCGCGCACCGCGGGATCGGGCGAATCCATGAAGCTCCCGCCATACTTCACGACAAACGTCGCGCCGCTGAATTTCTGAATGTACGGCAACGCTTCCAGCAGCGTCGCGGCTTTCGCGATCAAATCGTTCATCGTGAAAAATTAATCCACTGGTGCAATGACAGAAGTGGCCCACGCAAAAACTTCGTCTGCGAGGGCCAGCAGACGCTGTTGTTCCCGCACGCCGGGCTGGTGGACGTAGCCCGGATAACGCCGTTGCGCGGCATACGGGGTGAGTTCATCCAATTTCGCGGGATCAAACGGGAGCGTGCGGCCCAGTGAAATGTACAACTCAAACAACTCGGTCAGATCGTGCGTGAAGGGAAACCGGTTTCCCGCGTGGATGAGCAGCGCCTTGATCGCTTTCTCGACCGCCTGTTGCGCGTGGAAACCGACGATGTTCGGCAGAATGTCCGGATCGCCACAAAGTTTCCGCGCGGCCTTCAAATCCTCGCCGGCAAAGCGCAGCCACTCCTGGGAATTGGGTTCAGACGCGAGTGGCAGGCCGCTCATACACAACTCGCCCGTGCTCCGTCGCCTCGTGGTAAACCAAATCCCACCGCTGCCGCAGCCGTTCGTATTCGCTCACGGGCACCACCAATATGTCCACCGCCATTTTCGCGTTCCGCAGACTGCGCCGGAGCCGCGCGGATTCGGCATGAGGATCGCCCACCACGTCATCCGCCACCACCAGCACATCCAAATCACTATCCCCGCCAACCGCCCCGCGCACATACGAACCGAACAGGATGATCTTGCGCGGATGCCCCGCCGCGATGAGCTGACGCACCACCGCGTCCACCTTCTCCGGTGTCACGGCCCACGGTGTTTCCAATGTCTCGCTCACGCGTTGAAGAAAAGGCGAATCCACCAGCCGTGCAAGCGATTTCCCCCGCAGGGGCGAAACTGCCGGAAACACGGTGAAACTTGTCAAACCCACCACCCGCGTGAGAAACTCCCGCCATGCAAGCAGCCGCACAGATTCAGGCAATCACGGTCGAAGAATACCTCGAAGGCGAGCCACTCAGCGAAGTGCGCCACGAATACATCGGCGGACTCGTTTACGCGATGGCGGGCGCGAGCGATGAGCACAACACCATCTCGCTGAATCTCGCCACGGTGCTGCACCCCCACCTGCGCGGCAAACCCTGTCGTCTGTCGATGCTCGACGTCAAAGTCCGCCTGCAACTCGCTGGCGAGGAGATTTTTTACTACCCCGACCTCATGGTCGCGTGCGACCCGCGCGACATCGACCGCTACTTCAAACGCCACCCGCGCGTGCTGATTGAAGTCCTTTCCGAATCCACCGAGCGCACCGACCGCCGCGAAAAATTCCTCAGCTACACCCAGATCGACACGTTGGAAGAATACGTCCTCGTTGCCCAGGACCGCATGGAAGTGACCGTCTTCCGCCGCGCCGACCACTGGCAGCCGCAGATTCTGCACACTCCCGCGCAATCACTCCGCCTCGCCTCGATCGACTTCGAACTCCCGCTCGCCGCGATTTACGACGGCCTCAAACTTCCCGGTGCGCGGCTGAACTTCCACCGGCGCACCGCAATCAACCTCAGGCTGGCGGTTCGCCGGCGTGATTTTTCCCGACCAATTCCTTCAGCGAATACTTCCGCCGCCGACGCACCGGCGTGACGACCGCATGTCCATTCTCCACGGTCAGGCTGACGGTGGAGCCTTTCTTTACGCTGGTCTGCTTGGCCATCGCCTTGGGACCGCGGAGGGTCAGGCTATCGCTCCATCGTTGAACCGTGATTTCCATATCAAATTACTCCGGCTGCGGCGGCGCTTCCTTCCGCTGCGCACCACTCAAAACAGCGCGGATGAGCATGATAATGCCGATGCAAGTTCCGATCTGACACAGGAGAAAAATCAAAGACATCAGCTCCGTGAACGCCGAATTCGGCGAGTAGCCCGAAGAAGAAACCGATTGCGAGCGCATCACCACGCTGGAGATTATCGAAATTCCATTCGCAACCGCCAAGACAATCAGTCCGCGAAGCCTGGTACGAAAGTATGCAAAACCCGCGTACCCGGTGACCGCAATGCCGAGCGCATACCCCAAAACCATTCGCGCGCCGATACCCGGCGGAAGTCCCGTGAGCATCGCGATATTCCCCCAAAACGGGCCGAAGACCAACGCGAGAGCGACAAACCCCAGGGTCTTCCATGTGTCACCGCGTCTGCAAAGCGCGGCCTGCACCAACGCGCCTCCGAGCAGCACGGGCACACACAAGACCAAAACCGAAACCGCCAGCGTCGCGTTGCCCCTCGCGATCCAACGATCTCCCGAGCCAACGGCCAACGCGTAGCTCCAGAACGGAGCGATGATGACGAGCGTCTTAAACGGCAGCAGCGCAAGTCGCACCCACGCGCTTCGATCCTCGGGTAGATATTTCATGCTTATCCCCCCAGCGCCGCCGGATCACTCACATCACCCTTGTTGAAATCCACGTACTCCTCCGTGAGATCCGCCGCATACATCAGCGCGCCGGCCTTGCCCAGATTGAGGTTGAGGTGCAGGTCGAATTCCTTCGGCGCGACGGCGGCGCAGAGGGCTTTGAACGTCGCCTTCGTCGGCTGGCCGCGCTGGAGCGAGAAGAGAATTCTCCGACTGCCGGGCGCGCTGTAACCAATGTCCACCTTGTCCTCGACCACCGTCGCGGCGCTGTAGCCGAGCGCGTCAATGATGCGGCCCCAATTCGGATCGCCGCCGAACCAACTCGTTTTCACGAGCGAACTATTCGCCACCGCGCGCGCCGCGGCATCCGCGTCCGCAAATGTTTTTGCGCCGCTCACCCGCACCGTGACGAAGCGCGTGACACCCTCGCCGTCGCGCACGATTTTCTTCGCGAGTTCCAGGCACACGTGTTGGAGGGCGGCTTGGAAAATGACAAAATCCGAATGCCGAATGTCGAACTCCGCGTTCCCCGCGAGGCCGTTCGCGAGCACGAGCACCGTGTCATTCGTGCTCATGTCGCCATCGACGGTGATGCGGTTGAAACTGTGCGCGACGGCCTCCCGCAACGCGGCCTGCAACGGCCCGGCGGCAATCGCGGCGTCCGTCGTGATGAAGCACAGCATCGTCGCGTGCAACCCCGCGGGCACCGCGGGCGCGGCGGGCGGACGCGCCCCCGTCGCGCTCATGCCGGGCTGAATCATCCCCGCGCCCTTGCAAATGCCGCCGATGCGAACGGTCTTTCCGCCCAGCTTGAATTCCACCGCGACCTGCTTCGGCTTCGTGTCGCTCGTCATGATCGCCTCGGCGGTTTCGTCCGCGTGCTCCGGCGCGTTGCCGAGCAATTGCGCCGCGTCGTGAATTCCCGCGCGCACATTCTCCATCGGCAGGTTCACCCCGATGCGCCCCGTCGAGGCGACGAAGACCTGCGTCGCGGGCAGATGCAGCGCGTCGCCCGCCAGCGCCGTCATCGCCAGCGCGTCGGCCATGCCCTGCCGCCCCGTGCAGGCATTGGCGTTGCCCGAGTTCACCACGATCGCCTGCGCGGTGCCGCGCTTGACCTGCTTCGCGCAAACCTTCACCGGCGCGGCGCAAATCTGATTCGTCGTGAACATCCCCGCGACCGTCGCGGGCACCTCCGAAACAATCAGCGCCAGATCACGCTTCTTGCCCTTGTTCGAGCCTTTGCCGGTGCCGAGCCGCTTGATGTCGCAAAACACGCCGCACGCAAGAAAACCCTGCGGGGCAACGATGGAACCGGGAATGGATTGCAATTTTTTCATGGTGGAAAATCTTCCTCAACCGCGCGGCGAAGCGAACGGTTGCACGGCGGCAGCGCGAATAATTTTGACTCGAAGGGTCACCGAAAATATCGGCGGTGAAATGACACGGTAGCGCGGGATAATCAAGCGTGGGACGTGAGTGGCTGCGCATTCGAGCACCATCCCCCCGAATGCCAACCGGACGGACCGCCGCCGTCTCGGCGGCTCCCGGCGTGGGAAGTCCGCGCGGGCCATTCACGCTGCCTCTTTTGGTTCCCCGTTCCGGGAACATTTTGAACCGCGGAAAATACCCGCCTCCGCCCCGTTTGGACGGTGTGAGCCGCCGAGACGGCGGCGGTCCGAAGGCCGCGCTTCACGCAGTTCACGGGTTTCATCGGCTGCCCAGCGCCAGCAGCACCGCGCCCACCACCGCGATGACGCCGCCGAGCAGCGAGCGTTTGCTCGGGCGTTCGCCTTCGATCCACGCGGCGAACGGGATCACCATCAGCGGCGTGATCGCGACGATCGGCAGCACCACGCCGGTGCCCTTTGTTTTCAAGGCCCATTGATAACACCCGACGCCGAGCGTCGGCCCCGCGAGGGCGTTGAAGCAAATCCACCAGCGAATGCGCCGCCATTTTTCGCCGGTCGAGAGGAGTTCGTTTTGCGGACTAAGCTCGGGCGCGCCGAGTTTCAGCAGCGCCGCGCGTTTCACGACGAGCAGCGCGACGCCGGACACGAGCACGCCCCCGAGAATCCGCTGAAACGCGGCGCTGAGGCCGTCGATGTCCTGGCCGTCCGCGCGTGCGAGGCGATACGCGGCGCGACTCAGCACCGCGCCGCCGCCCTGCCCGATCGCGGCGACCACTCCCGCGAGCAGGCCGATAAACAGGGCTCGCCGCGGGATGTTGGCGTGGTCGCCGGGCGCGAGCGCGACGGCCACGCCGCCGAGAATTGTGAGCGCCGCGGCGATTTCAGTTCCGCTCAGTTTCGTGCCAAGCCAGAGCCATTCCGTGATGCTGGCGAAGGGCGCGGCCAGACAATGCACGAGGAGAATAGAGAGCCGCGAACCGAGGCGCGGCAACGCTTGAAAAAACGCGACATCGCCGAGACCGAACCCGATGCACCCGCTCAGAAAAAACACCGGAAACGCCGCGCCGAACTCCCGCGTGCCGAACGAAAACGCCCAGAGGCCGAGGAAAAGCGACGCGAGTGAGATGCGCCAGAAATTGGCCTCGGTGCCGCCCAGCGTGCGCGCCATCCGGTTGGCGGAGACGGCGGACATCGAAAA
>JAYVOY010000443.1:0-4344 GCA_043757645.1 Verrucomicrobiota bacterium | reverse complement strand
TGTCCGTGGCCTTGAGCGCGGTCTCCTGCTGCTGCGCCGTCGCGGTGTCGAAGGCCGGATGCGGATAAATAAAATCACTCAGCCGCGGCAAATCCTCGCCCGCGTGCGTCTCCGCGAAATACTGATTCGCCTCGGTCAGCGCCGCTTGCATCGCGGGAAACTGGCAGCTCAAATCGCGCAGCATCCCGCCGTATTGCGAACCCTGGCCGGGGAACAAAATCCCGAGCCGCCCCGTCGGGCGACCGCAGCCGAAGAACGCGCCCTCGGGCAGTTGCCACGCCTTCGCCGCGGATTTCTCGAGCTGCGCGCGCGCGGCGGCGACGAGTTTTTTCACGTCGGTGCGGCCGCGTTCGAGCACGAGCAGGAGCCGCAGCGCGTGCGCCGCGTCGAAGGCCGCGCGCGTTTTCGCCGCGCGCCGTTGCAACGCGGGCCACGCCAAATCGGCGAGCGGTTCACCGAGCGCCCGTTGCAATTCCGCCGCGCTGTCTGCGGAGAGCGCGACGATTTCCGTGTCGCCGTCCCAGTCGGGCGCGGCTTTCACCGGCGAAATTTCCTCGAGCAGACAATGGAAATTGCTCCCGCCAAAACCGAACGCGCTCACCGCCGCGCGGCGCGGATGACTCGCGGACGGCAGCCACGGACGCTTCGTGGTGTTCACGTAGAACGGCGACTTGCCCGGAGCCGCGGCCTCGACTGGTTGCCGCACTTTGATCGTCGGCGGCAGCACCTTGTGATGCAGCGCGAGCGCCGCCTTGATGAGTCCCGCCGCGCCCGCCGCGGCTTTCGTGTGGCCGATTTGCGACTTCACCGAACCGAGCGCGCACCACGTGCCACCGGGCTTCGCAGCCCCGTAAACATGGGTCAAAGCCGTCACCTCCGTCGCGTCACCGACGCGCGTTCCCGTGCCGTGGCCCTCGACGAGTTCGATCGTGTCGGGCGTCACGCCCGCGGGTTCGTAGGTGCGCCGCAGCGCCTTCATCTGGCCGCTCGCCACCGGCGCGTACACCGCCGCGCCCTTGCCGTCACTCGAGGAACCGAGGCCGCGGATCACCGCGTAAATCCGGTCGCCATCGCGCTGCGCGTCGGACAAACGCTTCAGCACCACGGTGCCAATGCCCTCGCCGAGAATTGTGCCGTCACCGTCGCGATCGAACGGCTTCGCATCCCCCGTCGGCGAGAGCGCCGGGGTTTTGCTGAAACACATGTACATGAAAATGTCGTTGAACGTGTCCAGCCCGCCCGAGATCACCATGTCGCTGCGGCCCGTCTGCAATTCGAGCGCGGCGAGGTGAATCGCGCTCAACGAACTCGCGCACGCGGCATCCACCACGCAGTTCGTGCCGCCGAGATTCAGGCGGTTCGCGATGCGGCCCGCGGTGACGTTGCCGAGCAATCCGGGAAAAGAATTTTCCTGCCAGCCCACGTAGGAATCGGAAATGCGCTGCACGACCTCATCGGTCGTCGCCGCGTCCACGCCCGCCTCCTCAAGCGCGCGCCGCCAGATCGGATGCCCGAGCCGCGCGCCGAGTGGGATGACCAATTCCAGCGTGCCGGTGACGCCGAGAATCACGCTGGTGCGGTCGCGGTTGAATTCGCGTTTGCCATCGTAGCCCGCGTCGAGCAAGGCCTGCTTCGCCGCGACCAGCCCGAGCAATTGCGTCGTGTCCGTGGCTTCGAGATCCTTCGGCGCGATGCCGAATTCCAGCGGATCAAACTGCACCGGCGAAATAAAACCGCCGCGCAAACAATACGTCTGGTCGGGCGCCTTGGGGTCGTTGTTGAAAAAATCGCGCGGGTTCCAGTGCGTCGCCGTCGGCACCTCGGTGATGGCATCGACGCCGTTTTTGATGTTGGCCCAAAAGACCTGGAGGTTGTCCGCCTTCGGAAAAAGGCAGCTCATGCCGATGATGGCGATCGGCTCCGGCGCGGGCCGGGTGGCGTTTTCTGGGTTCTGATTCATGCGCGCAAAAGTTCTCGCAAAGCGTCGGGTTCCACCGGGCGGATCCGGGTGAGTTCGGGCGGCAGCCGCAGGCCCTGGCCCCGCAGCGTGGCCAGCCGCAGCGTCACGCCCGCGCCGTGCAGCAGGTTCCAGGCGAGGGTGACGACGCGGCGGTTGGCGGGTGCCTCGAGGAACGAGCCGCGCGCCCATTCGTTGAACGCGCCCATCGCGGGGCCGCACCAAATTTGATAATCCAGCGCGCGCGTCGGCTCGCCGGCGTTGGCCCAGCGCGAGCTTTGGCCGAGGTAACTGCGGAACACGAGGGCCAGCTTGTGTTTCGGCTCACGCTCGGCGCGCTCGATCTGGCGCGGGTCGCGCTGCTGGAAAAAGCGTTTCGTCTGCTCCCACGTTTCCTCGAGTGTCGCGCGGAAAAAATTCTTCTCGAGGTTCGCGCGGTCCGCCGCGGGAATCGCCTCGAGCCGGTCGTGCGCGCGATACAATTCGTACAATTTCGCCGCGCGCATCGGGAACATCGTGCCGCGCTTGAGCACCTGCACTTTCACCCCCATCTCGAACATGTCGCCCGCCGGCGCCATCGCCACGTCCGCCTGCTGCGCCTGCGCGAGCATCCGCCGCACGGGATCGGACGAGCCGGATTCCACGCACGCCTGGTTCACCGAGCCGGTCACCACATACGCCGCGCCCATCGCGAACGCCGCGGCCACGCTCGACGGCGTCGCCATCCCGCCCGCCGCGCCGACGCGCAATGCCTGCGCGAAACCGAACTGCTCCTGCATCCGGTCCCGCAGCGCGAGCATCGTGGGCAGCAGCGAAATCGCCGGACGATTGTCCGTGTGCCCGCCGGAATCGGCCTCCGCCGTCACGTCCTGCGCGACGGGAATTTCCGCCGCCCATTTCGCCTGCGCCGCCGTCAGGTCGCCGCGCCGCACCAACTCCTGCAACAACGCCGCGGGCGGCGGCGAAAAAAACTGCGACGCCACCTCGACCCGCGAAACCTTGGCGACAATCCGATTCGGCGTGACCACGCGGCCATCCGCATCACGCCGAATTCCGTGAACGCGATAACGAATCACCGGCAGCGTCAGCCCGAGAAACGCGGACGCCTCGATCAGCCGCACGCCGCGCCGCAAATAAAGTTCCACCACCGCCGCCTCGAGGTCGGGTTCGTTCGGGCTGTGAATCAAATTGAAACCGAACGGCTGCGCACCCAGCGCGCGCGTCACGCGCTCCACCGCGGCCTCCACGCGCGCCAGCGGCAAACCGCCCGCGCCGAAAAATCCGAGCATTCCCTCACGCCCCATTGCCTCGACGATTTCCTCCGAGCCGATGCCATTGGCCATCGCGCCCGCCACGCACGCGAAGCGCAGGCCGTGGTCGTCGCAGAAAGTTCGCTCGCCGAGATTCTCGACCGGCGACGCGGGCGCGTAGCCCGACACCGGCAGTTCACTCCCTGTCGCCGCCACTTCGCCAAAGCGGAAAACGCCGCCCGCGCCGAGCGCCAGTTTTCCATCGCTTTCCACGAGCGTCAGCGGCTGATGCAAATTCGCGAGCGCCGCGCGCAACGCGTCCAGGTCCGTGGCCGCGGGGGAGCCATTGGCCGTCCACCATCCGAGCGCGCGACTCTGCGGGGTGACGACCGGCATCATGCAAGACAAGCGGAAGCAGCCCTTGCCACGAACCGGAGCGCCGAGCACCGGCTCGGCGCGAACCTAATACCAACGCCCCACGCCGAGCGGGTACTCGGCGCTCCGCCACGATTCACGGCCCCAATGCGCATTCCGTTTTGTGGGTCAAAGCCGCCCACACACCACCGCGCGCGACCGCCGACGAACGGCGCGCGCCGCCGCCGCAGCGGAATCAATGGGTCGAGCGTGAGTGTGTTCATTTTGGCAACCGGCCACCAAACCCCGCAAAATCACGGTGTTCAGCCCGCCGAGCGACCGCGCAACGTAGCAAACTTCGCCGGGGTGTAAAGCAAGGTTCACGGGGTGGAAAACGCATGGGCGCAGCCGCGCACCGCCCCCGTCGCGCCGCCGTCCCGGCGGCTCCCGGCGTCCGCACCGCGACCGCCCCGAACTTTGGTCCGCGTGCGGCGCTGGCTGACCGCAGGTGCCGGAAGCCGCAGTCAGGCCGACCCTGCGGACCGCTCACGCCGTGAGCCGCCGGGACGGCGGCGCGACGGTCGGGCGTCCTTCCGGGGCAGTGTCAAGCCGCGCCCGAGGACGGGCGCATTCCCCAAGCCCCAGCCCGCCCACTGCGGTTCCGGGGTTCAACGCGCGAACCTCCGTTCGGAAAATTTCCCTCCCTGTCGGCGACCACACCCCGCCCGGCCTTGCACCGGATCATTTCGGCAGCCACCCGATCACCTTCGTCAAATCCGCCGC
>JAYVOY010000442.1:0-4353 GCA_043757645.1 Verrucomicrobiota bacterium | reverse complement strand
TGTGGAATCCGCACGTCATCACGCGCAAGCAACTGCAAGTCTTCGGCTCGTGGTCGAGCGAACCGCGCCACCTCCTCGCCGCGCTGCAATTCCTGCGGCGCACGCAAAAAGAATTCCCCTTTGCCGAAATGGTTTCGCACCGCTTCTCCCTCGCGCAAGCGAACGAAGCCCTCGCCAGCACCGCGTCGTGGGCCGTGGCAAAATCCGTGATCGTGCCGGGGATGAAATGACGACCGCGCGCAGCGAGCGCGTGCGCGGAAAGTACGGAGTCCCGGCTTTAGCCGGCGGGGCGTCCGCCAAACCAGGAACCTCGCGAGTTTTTCCAGCGCCTCTTCGTGGGCGGACGTCCCGCCGCCTAAAGGCGGGACTCCATACCCGCGTCGTCCGCGACCGACCGAACTGGCGGCGCTACGACCGCGGCGTTCCGCTCCTCACACCTTCTTCGTCGCCTTGGCCGGCGCTTTCACCGGCCCCTTGCCCGCGGGCTTCTCGAACAGGTTGTAAACCTGCAACGCCGCGGTGTTCGGAAAATATTTGTCTTTCAACTTTTCGCGTCCGCCATTGCCGCCGCTGCCTGCGGCAACAAACTGCGGCACGATCATTCGCAACCCGTCAGGATGA
Organism: Verrucomicrobiota bacterium; assembly: GCA_043757645.1. GTDB lineage: Bacteria > Verrucomicrobiota > Verrucomicrobiia > Limisphaerales > BJHT01 > BJHT01. Next base: position 3,732 of record JAYVOY010000442.1, on the reverse strand, counting down.
ATGTCCAAATCGTAACCCGAGCCGCCCTTCACATGATGAAACGGCTCGTCCTTCGCCGCGTTCCAGAACGCCAGTTCCGTCGCGCCGCTTTGGCTTTCCGCATAACCTGCGAGCGTGCCGTCTGACAAGAAGCGCAGCGCGTTCACCGGGCCGTCGGCCTTGTTCGCGAGCTTTAGTTCGCGCGTGGATTTTCCCGTGGCCCAATCGAACACCAGCACCACCGGCGTGCCCGGACAAAACGCGTTGCTCTCCGCGTCACGCATTCCGCCGCACGCGAGTTGTTTGCCCGCCGCGTCGAACGCCAGACTCCGCACGCCGCCGACGTCCGCGATGAAATCCGCCTTGCGCGTGTGCAGCGCGCTCGCGTCGAGATCGCGCGCGCACTTGCCCGTCGCGAGGTCCCACTGCTTCACCACGCCCAACAAATCGCCGCTCACAAAAGTTTTCCCATCCGGATGCAGCGCGAGGCTGAAGACGCACTCCTTGTGGCCGGGAAATTCGCGCGCCAATTTTCCGCTCGCCGCGTCCCATTGGCGCACCACCGCGTCGTCACCCGCGCTGAGGAGGTGTTTGCCGTCAAGCGTCACCGCGAGGACGCGCGTGATGTTCGCGTCGGCCTTGGGAATCGTGAAGAGCGGCTTCGCTCCTTCCGCCGCGTAATCCCACGCGTGAATCACGCCGTGAAAATCCGCTGTAAACAACTGGCGTCCCTGCGGATTGAAAACCAGCGCGCTGATCCAAGTCGCGTGGCCCGCGAGCGAAAACTTTTTCTCCGACGCCAGTTCCCACACGTGAACGAGCCGGTCGAGTCCGCCCGCGGCGACGAATTTCCCGCACGGACTGAAGCGGCAGCGAAGCAACTGTCGCTCGTGTTTGATCACCTTGTCGGCCCACGCCTTCGCGGGATCGAACGCGGCGGTCGCGGCCTTGGCCTCTTTCAATTCGTCGAGCACGTCCGTCAGCGCGTTGTCTTTTTCTTTGCTCATGGCGGTGTTGTCTCAGGCTAAAACTTCTTTGATCGGCTCGCAGTCCTCGCGCGCAATCGGCAGCGGCTGGCCGTTGTTTTTGTATTCGACCTTCTTCGTGTTCACGCCCAAGGCCGTAAACACGGTGTGAAACAAGTGCCCGACATCGAACGGCGATTCGTCCACCCACGCGCCGTCCTTCGTCGTTTTGCCCACGACGACGCCACGCTTGATGCCGCCGCCCGCGAGCAACAGCGACCACGCGTCCGGCCAATGATCGCGGCCGAGCCGCGCGTTGATCGTCGGCGTGCGGCCGAATTCAGACATCAACACGACGACGGTTTGGTCGAGCAAACCGCGCTCCTCGAGGTCGTTGATCAACGCCGCATACGGGCGGTCAATCTGCGGCACGAGCCGCTGCGACATGTTGAAATTATCGCCGTGCGTGTCCCAGTGATACGACGTGACCTTCACGAACTGCACGCCCGCCTCGAGCAAACGGCGGCCCTGCAAAATGTGGCGGCCCAGCGGATGCGTGCCGTAACGTTCGACCTCCTTCGGATCCAGCCGGTCGTTGTCGAACAAATCCTTCCGCGCCATCAGCTTGATCGCCATGTCGTAGGAAGCCTCGTAGGCATCGACCTCGGAGTCGCGCCGATCCTGACGGAAGCGCGCGTTGGCGAGGCGGCGCAAATTGTTCCGCGCGTCGTCCGTTTGGTCCGTGATCGAATCGGGGCGGTTGATGTGAATCGGCGGCTTGCCATCGCCGAGCGCGAGCGCGCCAAATTTCGAGCCGAGAAAACCCGCCTCCTGATAAATGAAACCGCCCGAACCGGGCTTGATCCAGATGTAGGGCGGCAACTGATTGTCCGGCGCGCCGAGCAGCTTCGTCACCGCCGCGCCCATGTAGGGATAGTCCACGCCGCGATTCGCCGGGTCGCCGCGCTGGATGCGCGCCACGCCCGTCGAGTGATTCGGATCATTCGTACACATGCTGCGCACCACGGCGATCTTGTGTGCGATCTTCGCCGTCTGCGGCACGAGTTCGGAAAAATGCACGCCGGGCACGCTCGTCGGAATGCTGCGAAACGGTCCGCCAAACGGCGAATCCGGATGCGGATCCCAGCTCTCGAACTGGCTGATGCCGCCGTCGAGCCAAATGAAAATCACCTGCTTGCCGCGCTTGCGCATCTCGGCCGCGACGGCTTCCTGCATCAACGCGCCCAGCCCAAACGCGCCAACTGCCGCGCCGCCGAGCGTGCCCAGCATTTGCCGCCGGGACATCCCGTGGTCCGCGCTGTCGCATTCGTACCATTTCTTCATAGGCTCGATTTTTCTGCTCGCCCGCAAAAACTTTTCACCAACTTCCCAGACGGAACGCGACCTTCAGGGCGCTTCAACGTCCGCATTTTCTGCGACGCGGGACGCAACGAAATCTCGTACGCTGAAGCGGCGTAAACGCCGCGCTCCGCCGCGCGCTTTCCCGCCGTTAATGATTCAACCGAAACTCCGCCGACGCCAACAACGCCCACGCCAACTCGCCCAGCGCGTCCGCGCGGCGCTTCGCATTCTTCGCCAGATAATCCCCGACCTCGGCGACCTCCGCCGTCTCCGGCAAGCGCGACAACACGCCCACGTAAAGCTCCTCCGCCACCGCCTCGGGCTGCTCCAACTTCACCAAACGCCCGACCAGATTCCCCGCCTCCGGCTTGAGCCAGCCGAGCACCAGACGCTCATTCATCAGGAACAAACTGTGCCCCATCGAGGGCGCGAACTCGACCTCCGGTTCGCCCGGCGGATTGCCAAACGTCGCGGTGAACAACGTCAGCGTGTCGTCGAGCGTCGCTGGCGGCACCGTGCTCGTCCCTGAGTTGTACGCCTTGTACACAAACTTCGCCGCGGCCGCTGGGGCCGGGGCTTTTGTCACTTTGTCGAGACTCCCCGCAGCCACCATCACCGACCACGCGGTTTGCTCGGCGGAGAGTCCCTTGAGATTCGCGACGCGGTAACTTTGCGGCGGAATGCCCTTCGCCTCGCTGCCCTTGGGCGCGCGGCTCGAACGTTGATACGCCTCGCTCAACGCGAGCTCGCGCAGCAGCCAGCGGACGTCGAATTGATGCGCCGCAAATTCCCTCGCGAGCAAATCGAGCAGCTCGGGGTGCGACGCCGGATTGCCCGCGTGCATCATATCGAGCGGATGCACCAAGCCGCGGCCCATCAGGAAAAACCAAAAGCGATTCGCGCTGTTGCGGGTGAACTGCACGTTGTCCGCCGCGGTCAACTCGTCGGCCAGTGCCGCGCGCGGACGGAACTTCAGCACGCCCGGTTTGCCATCCGCCGGCGGCACCGCGTATTCCTCGCCCTTCGCGTAAATCGGGATCGTCAGCTCGGGCCGCCCCGGCAAATGCGGCGCGGTCATTTCCTTCTGCTTCTTGAACACCGATTTGAACTCGATCTTGTTCGTGAGCGCGCCTTCGACCAACACCGCGGCCTTCGTCTTCTTGTCCTCCTGCACGCGGGTCTGGTTCAGATACGCGTAGATGCCGTAGAAATCGGACTGCTTGAAATTCTCGACCACCGGATGGTCGTGGCACTGCGCGCACTGGAGATTCATCCCGAGAAACAGCCGCGCGATGTCGTGCGCGGTTTTCTCGGGATCGAGCTTCTCGCCGTCCGCCATGAACTTCGCGGCGGGCTTCGCCTTGAAATCCCCATCGACCGAGATCAAGTCCTTCACGATTTCGTTCCACGGACGCTTCGCGGCGAT